>JAGHDA010000055.1 GCA_021160185.1 Verrucomicrobiota bacterium | reverse complement strand
TTTCTATTGAGCTTTGTCACCTGGAGGGTAGGAAGTCTACCGCTTGGATCCAGCAGGGGCATCCGGCTTTCGGCGGGCGCGGGACGATTTAGGTTCCTGAGGAGTTGCTGTTGTGGTGGTTGGGAAAAGCGCTTGCCAATCGAGCAGGTTTGAGGCGCAGTAGAAGCATGATAGACTCAACAAGCTTCGGAACCTTCCCCGCCGCTCTGCGCTGGCTTCGCCTGGGGACGGTCGCGCCCTTCAGGTTCGGGAGTTGGTTCTTCGTGTCGGGCCCAAGCGGAAGGTCCGACCCGGCCTGCCGGGCGGCGGGAGGTTTCGGCGACCCGGGTCCTCTTCGAACACTGGCGACAGACCGCTGTAATGAGCGTATGGCCCGAAGCGATTCCTTCGCAGGCTTGCAGAAAATCCGCGCGGCGGCGCTGGGAGCGTTGATTTCCATGGCGACATGCGCCGCTTGGGCGGGCGTTCCGGAAGCGTCCCCACCCGAGCAGAAGCTTCCCAAAGTCGCCGTGGCCAAGGACGGCAAAGGCTTTACGGCGGGGGGCAAGCGATTCGTTCCTTGGGGCGTGAACTACTTTCGTCCTGGAACGGGCTGGGCCCCTCAAATTTGGCGCAGATTCGATCGGGAAGCGACCCGCCAGGACTTTCTCAGGCTCAAGAAGCTGGGCGTGAATTGCGTGCGAGTGTTCCTCACTTACGGCTCTTTTCTGCGCCGCCCCGACCGGGTCGAAGAATCCGGCCTTCGCAAGTTGGATCAGTTTCTGAAGATCGCTGAGGAAGCGGGCATTTACGTCCATCCCACCGGGCCGGACCATTGGGAAGGCTTGCCGAATTGGGCCCAGGGGGATCGCGTCACGGACGAGACGGCGCTTCGGGCTTTGGAGCGGTTTTGGACGGTCCTGGCGGCGCGGTATCGAGGCCGCCATGTGATTTTCGCTTACGATTTGTTGAACGAGCCGATGGCGGGGTGGGATTCGCCGGGGATGCGCGCGCGGTGGGCGGCCTGGCTTGCCCAACGCTACGGGACTCCTGCCAAAGCGGCCAGACGCTGGAATCTTCGCCTCTCGCCGGCGGAAGCTGCGGCGATTCCGCCTCGGAACGCCCGGCCTTCCCGGAGGCTCTTAGATTTCCAGCATTTCCGGGAAGAGGTCGCCCTGGAATGGACGCGTCGTCAGACAGCGGCCATCAAGCGCGCCGACCCGGACGCGCTGGTCACCGTGGGGCTGATTCAGTGGTCGGTTCCGATCAACCTTCCCGCTCCCTGGCAATACTCCGCTTTCCGTCCGGCGCGCCTGGCGCGATTGCTTGATTTTCTTGAAATCCATTTCTATCCCCTCGCGGGGGGCGTCTACGCTTATCAGGGCCGGCAAGCCGAGCAGGAAAATTTGGCCTATCTGGAAGCTGTGGTTCGCGAGGCGGGTTCCTGTGGCAAGCCGGCTGTTCTTGCCGAGTACGGATGGTATGGCGGCGGGAAGCCGAGTTTCGCTCGAATTCCGCCCGCCACGGAAGGCCAGCAGGCGCGGTGGTGCGAGCAGGCCGTGCGAACAAGCCGGGGCTGGGTGTGCGGATGGCTGCATTGGGGCGTTTATGACCACCCCGAAGCGCGGGATGTCACCCAGCTCATCGGCCTGTACACCGCGCACGGCAAGCTCAAGGCGTGGGGCAGGCGCTTCGGAGAGCTGGGGGCCGAGTTTGCCGCCAACCCCCCGCCCTGCGCTCCGCCGAAGGTTTCCCGGCCGAAATTGGATTGGGACGCTTGCGCGGTTGATCCCCAGGTCGGCGCGCGCTATCTCCAGGCGTATGCCCGCGCTTTCATGCAACATCCCGCCTCTTCCGCGCCGGCGGCCGGGACGCGCGCTCCCAAGGCTCAGGAAACGGAATAGCTGTTGTCGGTTCCCGCCCGCTTGCCGAAGCCGGTCGACGGCCTTCGAGCGCCTGCGCGCGGGGCCGCGCCGGAGAGACGTAGAGGGCAGGGGTCACATCACCACTTCGGTGCCTACGCCCTTGTGTGTGAAGATTTCCAGGAGGATTGCATGGGGCGTCCGGCCGTCTACGAAGGAGACCTTGTCGACGCCTTCCTGGACGGCTTGGACGCCGCTGTCCACTTTGGGGATCATGCCCTTGTCGATCACGCCGCTTTGTTTGAGCGATTCTACCTCGTCCACGCGCAGGTGGGGGATGACGCTTTCCGGGTCGTTCGGGTTGCTGAGGAGGCCGGGCACGTCGCTCATGAACACCAGGCGTCGGGCGCGCAACGCGATCGCCACCTGCGCCGCCACGACGTCGGCGTTGCAATTGTAGATTCGGCCTTCGGGTCCCTGGGCGGTGGGGCTGAGCACCGGCGTGATTCCTTGCTCCAGACATTCCCACAAAGGGGCGGTGTCCACGCCGATCACTTTGCCTACGAATCCCAGATCGATGGGCTCGCCGGTTTCGCCTTCGGGCCGAACCGGTTGGCAGCGGAGCACGCTCGGTCCCGGGAAGCCGCGGGCGCGGCCGCCGAGGGAGTTGATCAAGGCCACAAGCTCGGGGTTGATGCGTCGGGAAAGCACCTCATCTACGATGCGCGCCGCGCGTTCGTCGGTGACTCGAAGGCCTTGGATGAATTTGGGCTTCAAGCCGGCTTCCTTCATGGCGCGGGAGATGGCCTTGCCGCCGCCGTGAACGATTACCGGGCGGATGCGCACCGCCTGGAGAAAGACGATGTCGCGGGCGACCCCGCTTCGAGTGACGGGATCGTCTGAATCCATGAAGCTGCCGCCGTATTTGATTACGAAGCGCGCCCCTGCGTATTTTTGGATATAGGGCAGCGCCTCGAGCAGAGTGGCCGCTTTGGCGATCAATTTTTCCATAAGCCTTGCCGCGGGGGGATCGGCTCAGCCGCCGAGCGATTCGGGCTTGCCGGGCTCGCCTTTGTTGAGAGTCACGTAGTTTTCAGTCAAGTCGGTTGCGTAGATAACCGCCCGGCCCGAGCCGAGGTTGAGGCGGACATGCAGGTCGAACTCATCGAGCGCCGCGATCTCGCAAAGCCGCTTGAAGGGCGTGTCGGTTCCCTCGCCGCCGCGGGCCGCCCAGAGGATGCGGCGGCTTTCCGGCGCGCTGTAACCCACGTCCGTCAGCGAAGGTTCGATCCGCGCCCCGCTGTAGCCCAGAGCGTCCATGATCCGGCCCCAATTCGGATCGCCGCCGTGCCAGCTTGTTTTTACTAGGACGCTGTTGGCGATCGTCCGAGCTGCTCGATCCGCTTCCTCGTCGTCGCTCGCGCCTTCCACGCGGACGGCGACCACCCGGTGTCTTCCTTCCCCGTCACGGACAATCATCTTGGCCAACTCGAGGCATACGCAGCGCAAAGCCTCGCCGAACAAGGCGGCTTCCGCCGAGTCGATCTTTTCGATCGGCGGGTTGCCGGCCAATCCGTTGGACAACGCCAGGACGGTGTCGTTGGTGCTCATGTCTCCGTCCACCGTCACGCAGTTGAAACTGCCCGCGACCGCTTCTTCCAGGAGTTGTTGGAGGACGTCCGGGGCTACGGCCGCGTCGGCGGTCAGGAACGCGAGCATAGTGGCGTGGAGTCGGCCGCCGCGCGGCGGAGGCTCGCGGCCGTCCCGGCTCATGCCAGGGTGGATCATGCCGGCGCCTTTAGCCATCCCGCCCAGACGCACGCGCCGCTCGCCGAGGCGGAAACTGACCGCGACCTGTTTTGGCCGCGTGTCGGTGGTCATGATCGCTTCGGCCGCCGCCGCGGCGTGTTGCGGGGAGTCGCCCAACAACGAGGCCGCCTGGGAAATCCCGTTCCGGATGCGGCTCATGGGCAGGGGCGCGCCGATGCGGCCGGTGGAGGCGACCAGCACCTCGCCCGGATCCACTTCCAACGCCTCCGCGCACCAGGCGGCCATTTGGGCGGCGTCCCGGTCGCCTTGTTCTCCCGTGCAAGCGTTGGCGTTGCCCGAATTGACGACGATGGCGCGAGCCGAGCCGCGGCCGATTCGCTCCAGACAGAGGCGCACCGGGGCGGCTTTGACCCGGTTGGCGGTGAACATTCCCGCCGCCGTCGCGCCGGTTTCTGAGAAGAGGATCGCCAAGTCGCGCTTGGGTTCCGCTTTGCCGCCGCTTCCCAGCTCGCGCACATCGCAGAAGACGCCCGCCGCGCGGAATCCGCGGGGGGCGAGCGCTCCGCCTTCCTTCTCAAGCCGAATTTGTTTTGTCATCGTGACTCTCCCGATGGAAACCCTCGGTTTCCGTCGGCTTCGGGTTTTCCTTCCTGAGCCTCGTTACGGGACAGCGAGCGGATAAACCGCGTAGACGCGCCCCGGCTGGAGGGGCGATTGGGGCAGACCCAGGTCCACTTTCACCCTTCCGGCCCGGCTTTGGCTCAGGAAAGAGAGCAAGTCGCTGAGCGGAATGATGCGGCGGAGCCGGATGAGATTCGCGCGCGCGATCCCGGCCAGCTTTTTGGTTCGGCGCAGGGCTGTTTCGAAATCGCCCAATTCATCCACGAAACCCAGCTCGTACGCCTCGCGCCCCAAAAGGATCCGGCCGTCGGCATACTTCTCCCAGTCCTCCGCGAGCCTGCGGCCCTCCTCGCCGTTGCGCCGCGCCGCTTCCGCTCGGCCTTGGGCCACCACCTCTTTGAAGCGGTTGAAGGCTTCCTCGATCATCCGTTGGATCATGGCTTTTTCCTCGGGGAGGATTTCCTCGGGCGCTTTGTCGCCGCGGAGCATGTCTTTGAAGCGGCCGCTCTTGAAGACCTGGGGGCGGACGCCGATCTTGTCCATCAGGCCGCGGTAGTTGTAGCCGTGGAGGATGACGCCGATCGAGCCGGTGATCGTAAGGCGATTGGCCACGATCCAACGGCAAGGGGCGGCGATGTAGTAGGCGCCCGAGGCTGCCAACCCTTCCATGACGGCCGTTGCCGGCTTGCCGCTTTTTTCCTGGAACTCCTTGATCAACCGGGCGATTTCGTCGGCCGCCAAGACCTCGCCCCCCGGAGAGTTGATGCGGAACAACACCGCTCGGATGCTTTCATCCTCGGCGGCTTTTTCGAGTTGGGACCGAACCCACGAGGTGAGGCTCAGCTCTCCGGATCCGGCATAGCCGCCCATGATGAAACCGGAAATATCCACGAGCAAAATGCGGTTGGAGCTGTGTTCGTCGCGGAGGACCGCTTCCCGGTAGGACGGTGTTTCTTCCTCCAACCCCGCCGCCATCCCGAGGCCCAAAAGGGTCAGCCCGCCCAGCGCCGCCAACCCGCCAACTCCTATCAGGATCAGCAGAAAGATGGCCAGATATTTCCAGCCGCGGCCTGGAGGCGGTTGGGCGTAGACGATCGTGGATCCCGGCGGCGGAGGCGGCGGCGGGCCGGCGGGGCGTTGCGGGCCTCCGGCGGAGGGTCCGATAAAAGGCGGCGTCTCTTGTGTCATAAGATCACTTGGCTCCAGGGTAAAGCGGCCTCGGGCCGGACGCAACGGCCAACCATGGGAAGGGGCTTGCCCGGCTTAGCAAGATTTTGGGGGAGGCGCCTCCTGACCCCGTCGGTCCAGTTCGGTGAGGATGGCGCAGAGGGCGTCCAATCGCGGCGTGGACGCGCCGGCCGCTTGGGCCAGGCGGCGGGGCTCCAAAAACATGGCTTCCAGCTCGAGGGGCAAGCCTCGCTCAAAATCCAGCAGGGTGGAGGCGCGGTAAGCGCCCATGCAGCGGGTGCGTTCGATGTTTTCCTCGGCGAATTCGTAAGGGATCAAGTGGCCCAGCGCGCGGGCGGCGTCGATGACTTCGCGCATCAGCTCGCGCAGAAGGGCGAACCATCGAGGGTCCGCCAAGAGGCGGTCGGCGCTCAGGCATTCGCCCAGGGGCTGACCGGGGCGGAGGCGGCCGGCGAGGACCTGTTCATAGCCCGCCGCTCCTGCGACGCCGAGGCCGTTGAAGGGGATGTTCCACACCAACTTTTCCCAATGCGCCCGCTCCAGGTTGGGCGAGACCTCGCAGGGCACGCCCGCCGCGCGGAAGGTTGCAGCCAGCTCTTCGGCTTGAGGGCCCGGCGGACGCCGGAATTCGCCCAGAATGATTCGTCCGTGGGCCATGTGACGCACCACGCCGGGCGCGATCCGGTTCAGACACACGAAGCAATGGCCGCCGAAGATCTGTTCCGGGGGGAAGAGCCGGGCGAGCGCCTCTTCGTTGCCCACGCCGTTTTGGAGGGTGAGGATGCGCGTTCGCGGGCCGACGAGGGGAGGCAGAAGCTCGGCGAAGCGGCGGTTGGCGGTGGTCTTCAAGCCGATGAGCGCCAGGTCGCAAGGGCCGATCCGCTCGGGCGCGCTCGCCGCCCGCGGGCGCGCCGTGAAGTCGCCTTCCGGACTGAGCACGCGCACGCCGCGGGCTTTGACTGCCTCGTAATCCGAGCGGAGAAGGAAGTGCGTCTCATGCCCGGCGCGGCAGAGCTTGGCCCCGTAGAAACTCCCCACCGCGCCGCAGCCGACCACGCCGATTTTCATCGCGTTGCCTTTTGCCCCCGCTGGTTCTTTTCCAAAAGCGCCGCCTCCCGCTTCGCTTTGAGGGTTTCGGGCCGGATCGAGAAAAAGGCGCTCGGGAGCCGCCCGAAGCGCCTTTTCACGCGAGCGAACAGATCAATCTATTTTTTCTTGGGAAGCACCGCGTCCTTGGCCGCTTTGGCGATTCGGAATTTGAGGACCTTCTTGGCGGGAATGCGGATTTTCTCCCCGGTCTGAGGATTGCGCCCCCAACGGGCCTTGCGGTTTTGAAGGACCAGCTTGCCGATGCCCGGAAGGGTGAATCCGTTCTTGGCGTGCTTGTAAGCCATTTGGGCCAGGAGGTCCAGGATCTGGACGGCCTGTTTTTTAGTGACCCCCGCGGTTTCCGCAATCTCCGCCGCAATCTGCGATTTGGTTGGTGACTTTGCCATGGTTTTTATTGGGTTAGGGTTGTCTCTTCGCTTTGTCCGTTCGCGCGCCCCGCAACATGCGCGCAAATGTGAACCGGCTATCGTTTCTTACCGAAAAACGAGTTGGTTTGCAAGCGGTTTTACAGCCCGAAGCGAAAAAACAGCGGAACGCGGGTTCCGCCGAGACTGGCCGGCGAGGCCGGAGCGCAGCCGCGCCGCCAGAAAGAGGTTGCCTCGTTCCAGGGAAGCGGGCCAGATTTTCTACAGATTGGCTGGAGACGAAAAACAGAAGCTTGTATCCGTTATGAGCGAAAAGAAAGTTCGCATCGGCATCATCGGCCTGGGCAACATCGGCAAATATCACGCCGGATATCTGCTCGAAGGCAAAGTCAAGCGTTGTGAGTTGACGGCGGTGGCGGACCCGATGGCCCCGCTTGAACCCTGGAAAGCCAAAGGGCTCAAGACCTACGAGGAGGGCGAGAAACTCATCGCCTCGGGGGACGCGGATGCGGTTATTGTCGCCACACCTCATTACCAGCACACTACCTTGGGCATCGCCGCGTTGGAAGCCGGGCTGCACGTCATGGTCGAAAAGCCCATCTCGGTGCACAAAGCGGACGCCGAGCGGCTCATTGCCGCCGCGAAGAAGCGCCCCAACCTGGTTTTCGGCGCAATGTTCCAACTCCGCACCGAGCCCCGCTACGTGAAGATCAAGAAACTGATCGATTCAGGCGAGTTGGGCCGGATCGTCCGCTTCAACTGGATCATGACCGACTGGTTCCGAACCGAGATCTACTATGCCAGCGGCGGATGGCGCGCCACCTGGAAGGGCGAAGGCGGCGGCGTGCTCCTCAACCAATGCCCTCATAACCTGGACATCCTCCAATGGCTGTGCGGGATGCCCTCGATGGTGCGCGGTTTCTGCCAGTTGGGCCGGTACCACGAGATTGAGGTAGAAGACAATGTCACCGCCTATATGGAGTGGCCCAACCAAGCTGTCGGCGCCTTCATCACCAGCACCGGCGAAGCTCCCGGAACCAACCGCCTCGAAATCGCCGGAACCCGCGGAAAGCTTGTTCTGGAAAACGACCGGCTTCTCTTCATCCGCAACGAGACGGACATGATCGAATTCAGCAAAACCGCCAAGGCGGGGTTCGCCAGGCCGGACATCTGGAAGGTGGAAATTCCCTTCGACAACGCCCCCGCCCAACATGCCACGCTGACTCAGAATTTCGTGGACGCCATTCTGGACGGAACGCCCCTGATCGCCCCAGGCGAGGAAGGGGTTCGTTCGGTCGAGTTGGCCAACGCCGCCCTTTATTCCTCGCTCATCGGCCAACCCGTCCAGCTTCCCTTGGACGCGGCGGCTTACGAGCGGAAGCTGCAGGAGCTGATCGCCAACTCCAAGTTCCAGAAAAAAGTGGTCCAGGTTGGCGACGAGGATTTCACCAAGTCGTTTGTGAGGTAGCCCCTGGATGCCGGCCCGTTCCCGGCCCTTGCGGGCCGGGAACGCTCGGACCGACGCGTATGCTAAGTCTTAATGTCAAACAAACCATTTGCTATGCTTGACGCCGTCGCCCGCAACCGCATCGCGGAAGCCGCCCGGACCGTCCTGGACGGCGGCCAAATCACTCGCCGGCAGGCCCTCGACCTGATCGCCCTCGAGGAGCCGGCCGACATCTTCGAGCTGCTCGCTTGGACCAATCGGGTCCGGGAGCGTTTCCACGGACGCCGGATTCGCCTTTGCTCCATCTTGAACATTAAGGCTGGAGGCTGCCCCGAAGACTGCAAGTTTTGCGCTCAGGCCTCCCGTTACGCGACTGAGACGCCCCGGCACGGTTTGCTGGATGCGGAATCGATTCTCCGGGCGGCGGCTGAGACGCGCCGCTACGGCGTGCGGGGGGTGGCCCTGGTGGCCGCCTGGCGGGGGCTGGAAGAAGGTCCCTTGCTGGATCGTCTGTGCGAGCAATTCCAGCTTCTGGAGCGCAAGGGAAAGGTCCAGCCGCACGCTTCCCTCGGCCTTATCCAGAATCCTCGCGTGGCGCGTCGGCTTTATGAAGCGGGCGTCCGCTGTTACAACCATAACCTGGAGACGTCGCGGCGGTTTTTCCCCAGCCAATGCACGACGCACACCTATGAAGACCGCCTCCGCACGCTTCGCTGCCTCAAAGCCGCCGGCATCCGGGTTTGTTCCGGGGGCGTGTTGGGTTTAGGCGAGACGCGCGAGGACAGGATCGATCTGGCGTTCGCTCTTCGCGATTTGGAAGCAGACGTCGTGCCGATCAACATTCTCAACCCGATTCCCGGCACGCCTTGCGAGAACAATCCTCCGCTCCATCCTTTGGAAATCCTCAAGACCGTGGCCTGCTTCCGGCTGATCCTCCCGCGCCAACAAATCCTTGTAGCCGGGGGCCGAGCGGTCAACCTGCGGGACGCTCAAAGCCTCGTCTTCGCCGCCGGAGCCAGCGCCCTTATGGTGGGCAACTATCTTACCACGCTCAACCGGCCTGTGGAGGAGGATCTTCAAATGCTTCGGGATCTGGGGCTCGAGCCGGACTTTGGGCCCCCGTCCCCGGACCGAGAGCAAGCCGCCGTTCCGCGCGCCGCCGGGTAGATCCGGAATGTCGCGCTGAGGGAAGCCGCTCGCCGCCTGCGCCGGGCGGGCTTATCGTGGCGCGGAACAACGATGCGAAAACTTCTTTGGATTTTGGGCGGCGTTGCGGCGGGGATCGTCGGCCTGATCCTCTTGGCGCCTGCGGCGTTGTGGTGGGAAACCGGCCGCCGGCAGAAGAGATGGGAGGCGTACAAAGAGAGCCTCGAGAGGCAGGGCGAGCGGTTGGATTGGGAGGATTTCATCGGTTCCAGGCCGCCGGACGAGGAAAATTTTTTTGCCACGCCGAGTCTCCGGCCCCTTCTGGAAGGCCGAATTGTCTTCAGGGAGAATGGAGAGGCTGCATTTGCCGACGAGGGAAAGATCAGAGCGGCTTGCCGCATGCCGGAGTGGATCCGGCTTTTGTCGCTTTCCCCCGGCTACATGGCCGGGAAGCCGCTCGACCTGACCAAGGCGCTCGCTTCGTTGGAAAGCGCCTCGGGTCGCTTGGATCCCAAGGCGGCGGCCGTTCTCGGCCAAACCAACCTTTCCGCCGCGGATCGGGTGGAACGGCTCGTCTCGATCGAGGAACCGAGGCTCGCTGAGCTGGCCGCGGCCGCGCGCCGCTCTCGAGCCTGGCTTCCTTACTGGACTAACCGGGCGAGCTTCTTCATCTCGCTTCCCGAATGGCCTTTTCTGAAAGCCGCGGGCCGAATGTTCTCCCTCCGGGCGACGGTTCGTGTCCGACACAACCGTTCGCGCGAAGCTGTTGAGGATGTGGAGACCGCGCTGCGACTTTTGCGCGCGCCCACCAACGCGCCTTCTTTCCTCGCGGCTTTCGTGGAAGCCGCGCTGTTGTGCGACGCTTGCCGCCCGATCTGGGAAGGACTGGCCGCGCGCCGCTGGGGCAAGGAGGATCTGGCTGCGCTTCAAGAAGCCCTTGACCGCGCGAACTATGTGCGTGACGCCAAGTTATGCTTCCGCGGCGAGCGCGCGTTCGAGATAGGCGTGTTCAAGAGCGTTGCGGAGCGATGGCCGTGGATAGGCAATCGGATAGCAGGCTGCCTCATTTATGCAAACATGCGCTTGCTGGCTGAAAGCTTCCAAGAGCATTGCTTGCCGGTCCTGGACGCCGAGCGCGGCGTGGTGCGGCTGGGGGAATTCAGGATTCGGCATGCGCCCTTCTTCGAGACGCTTTCTCATACGAGACACCCTTACCGTTTCCTCGCGGCAATGTCCTTTCAGCCGGTTGATCGGGTTCTCGTCGTGATTGCTCGGCGCCAGAGCTTGATCTCGATGGCTCGCGCGGCCGTGGCCCTGGAAAGGTTTCGGCTTCGCTTCGGCCGCTATCCGGAGAGCCTGGATCAACTCGCGCCCCGGTTCCTTGCGCAGACCCCCGTGGATCCGTCCACAGGCGAGCGGTTGGTTTACCGACTTGAGGAGAAGGACAAGTTCGTTCTCTATTCCCGCGGTCCAGACGGAGAGGATGACGGGGGACGAATCATTTTGAACAAGAGAGGTCTTCCGGATCTTGGAGCGAAGGACAGCGATTGGGTGTGGAGTTACACGCCGGTTCCGTTGTTAAGCGGCGGACCGTCAGGCGGGCGAAGCTCGGTTGAAAGAAAATGGCACGCCGGGAGGGACTCGAACCCCCAACCCTCTGATCCGAAGTCAGATGCTCTATCCAATTGAGCTACCGGCGCACCGGGCAAAGGAAGGGTTGCATAAACCGCTTTGCCTGCCAACCTCCAAAAAACGGTTATGAAACGACGCGATTTCCTTGCCGCCGGCCTGGCCACCACGGGGCTGGCCCTTTCGGGGCGTTCTGTCGCGGAAGACGCCGCCGAATTCCGCCCAGCCGAGGCGGCTTCCGGCCAACTTACTGTGGCCGCTTGCCAGATCCTGACCTATCCCGACGTCGAGCGCAGCGCGGAAAAGATCCTCGATTGGCTCCGGCGCGCGGCTGACGCCGGGGCGGAGGCGGTCGCCTTTCCCGAGGCCTGCCTGTGCGGCTACGAATGCGACCCCGGATACTGGAGGGAGGCCCGGCCCGAGGTTTTTGCGCGAGGCGAAGAAGCGGTCCGCCGCGCCGCGGAACGGTTGCGCGTGGCTGTGATCCTTGGCACGGCCCATTGGGAAGAGGGCCGGGTGTTTGACAGCCTGCTCGTGATCGACAGGGATGGAAGCGTTCGCGGCCGGTACGCGAAGGTGTATCTGGCGGAGAAATGGCCTGCGCCCGGCCGCCGGTTGCCGGTGTACCGTGTGGCCGGCGCCCCTTCGTGTTTTCTGATCTGCCACGACGAGCGGTATCCGGAGCTGGTTCGTTTGCCGGCTCTGGCCGGGGCGCAGGTTTGCTACCTTTGCAGCAACGAGAGCGGCTTGCTTCACGAAGAAAAGCTTTCGGCCTACCGGGCCATGCCCGTCGCCCGCGCCGCCGAGAACGGGATTTTCCTGGTTATGGCCAACGCTCCGGCCAATCCGGACGCCATGCGCTCGCCTTCCCAGTCCCACGGCAACAGCAAGATCGTTCATCCTTCCGGGCGTGTGTTGGCTGAGGCCGGGCACTTTGAGGAGCGGCTGGTCCTCGCTCGCGTGCGGCTCGAGGACGCCACCCGTTGGGTGGCTCGCAAAGCGGCCTCCCCCGGGGCGCTTCTCGGCCCATGGCTCCGAAGCGGCTTGGAGCTGGTGGACCAGCAGGCGTAGAGCGTTTATCGCGCAGACTTTTGCGAGCGCCGTTCCGTGCCTGGGGCGGCGTCCGAAGCCGCCCTTGCGCGGGCCCGGGCCGAAGCGCTTAATAGGCAGGCGCATGAACGCATCACCGCAAATTGGGAGCAACGGCTGCTTTCGGAAGCGGTCGTGCGCGGCGGCGGCGCTTTTGGTTGGAACGGCCGTTTTATGGGCCGCGTCTTCTTCGGAGAAGCCGCCGATGAGTTTGGGGGAACGACGGGCCCGGCAGGCGTGCACGCTTTGTCATTTGTTCGTTCGTCCGGACATGCTCACCCGTTCCAACTGGAGAGAACAAATTTTGCCTCGGATGAAGGTCCGCCTGGGCGCGGCCAAGCCTGATTACGCCAGTTCGCCGGAGGGAGAATTGATTCGGGCGCGGAAAATCTACACCGCCAAGCCCCTCGTCTCCCCGGCGTGGTGGCCGTCAATCCGGCTTTTTTATTTGAGCCATGCCCCGGAAAAGCCGCTTCCTCAGGATCCGCGTCCGAAGATCGAAATCGGGCTCAAGCTCTTCGAGGCCGAGCCGCCCCGGTTTCGAACGCCGCTGCCCACTGCCACCATGGTGCGGATCCTTCCTGACGAGCGGCGAATCTACGTGGGCGACCAGCGGACGCAGGCGCTTTTTGTGCTTAATTCTCTGGGCGTGGCGGAGGGCGCTCTTGGGATAGGCAACCCTCCGGCGGATCTGGAAAAACGGGCGGGCCGGTATTACCTGACGTGCATAGGAAGCTTTCTTCCCACCGAGCTTTACACAGCTCAGGTGCTCACCTTCGAGCGCCATGAGGCAGGCCTGACCAATCTCCACCCGCTGGTGAAGGATTTGCCGCGGGCGACGCATCTTCAGTTCGCTGACCTTAACGAAGACGGCAAGGAGGATTTTGTTCTTTGCATGTTCGGCAATCTGACCGGCCGCTACTCCTGGTTTGAAAACCTTGGCGGGGACCGGTGGCGCGAGCACGTGCTGATCGACCGCACCGGGGCGCTTTACTCCTACCCGCGCGATTTGAACAAGGACGGGCACGTGGACTTGCTTGTGCTTTTCGCCCAGGAGCTGGAATCGGCCCTGGCCCTTCTCAACGACGGCAAGGGCCATTTCACCACCAAGAGCCTGTTTCAGAAGCCCCCGGCGTACGGCCACGCCTATTTTGAGCCGGCCGATTTCAACAAGGACGGCCGGGTAGACCTTCTGGTGGCCAACGGCGACAACGGCGAGTACGACAGCCCATTGAAGAAGTGCCACGGGATCCGCATCTACCTGAACGAGGGAAACCTTCAGTTCAAAGAGGCGTGGTTCTTCCCGATGAACGGGGCATATCGCGCCATGGCGCGGGACTTTGACGAGGACGGCGATCTGGATATTGCGGCGATTTCGTACTTTCCCGACTACGCCAAGTCGCCCAGGGAAAGTTTCGTCTACCTGGAAAATGAAGGCGGACTGAAGTTTGCGCCATACACATTTCGGGAGTGCATTGGGGGGCGTTGGATCGTGATGGACGCGGGCGACATCGACGGGGACGGCGACGTTGATATTGTGCTCGGCTCGCACATCATGGGGCCGGGCGGCAAGATGGCGCCGGCGTGGCTTCGGAATATTTGGGAGCGGCAAGGCCCCTCTATCCAAATCCTGCGCAACAAGCTGCGCTCGCCGAAG
>JAGHDA010000196.1 GCA_021160185.1 Verrucomicrobiota bacterium | reverse complement strand
TCGGGAGACTTCGCGCCGCACAGAGGCGGGCACGCGGGGGTGGTTGGCCAGCGTCCACAAAAGCCCCTGCTGGTAGCGGCGGTGGCGGGCGATGATCGCCGCGCGCTCAGCCCAACCGGCCTCGGGGTAGCGGTAGTTCTGGCCGATGAAGTCGGTGGAAACGCCGTGGTTGTTGTTGATGTCCGTCTTCCGGTTGGGCATCGGGGAGTTGTTCCAAGGCACGGCGGTTTCGCCCGCCTCGAAGTTCCGGAAGAGCAGTTCGTAGTCTTCTTCCCGATATCCGGTGGGTTGGAAAAAGGGAATGCGGTTTTCCGGATGATCGGTCAGGCAGAGGCGAAAGCAATAAGCCTGAACGCGGCGGTCGCCCGCGCCTTCCTGCCCGGGGCCGGCGGGGTCGATCCCAGGGAGCAGTCCGCTGGAAGGATCTCCCGCTCGGCGGTAAGGGTCCACACCGGGGCGAAGCTGGTGGTGCTTCGCTTGCGCTGTCTGGACGCCGTTGAGCGTTTCGCCGTAAACCCGGTTGCTTTCGCGGCCTACGGTGTAGCTCGCTTCGGCCTGAGCCAGCAGATCGCCTTCATAGGTGGCGTCGATGAACATCCGAGCCCGATACCGCCGGCCGGAGGCTGAACGCAGGCTCAGCAGCCGCGCCGGGCGGCTTCCGCTTCGTTCCACCCCGCCGCGCGCCGGGAGCGGCTCTTCCGTGCGGGGCGTGATTCCGGCCTCGCCCAGGATGTCCCGGAACACCGCCGCCGCCGCGCTCGGTTCGAAGGTCCACATCGTGTCCTCGCGCCGTTCTGTGAAGCTCTGCCCGGCCGAGCGGTATTCTTCGGGCTTTTGCCGCTTCCACCGGCTCGGATTGCTGTAATACCGACGGATGCGGCGGTAGAAATCGCGGGCCATGCCTCCGATGGCCGCCTTGTTGCCGATGTCGGTCTGTCCCAGCCCGCCGGTTGTCATCCCGCCCACATGGCGGCTGGGCTCAAGGAGCGCCGTCGAGAGGCCCAAGGCGGCAGCCTGAGCCGCCGCGATAACTCCGGCCGAAGTGGCTCCGTAGATTACCAGGTCGTACTCTTCCGGCTCGGCCGCGGCAAGCCACGGAGCCGCCGCGGGGGCGCATGCGGAAAGCTTCAGAAACCGCCGTCGGGAGAGCTTGTTCATGGTTTTGTTTTCCAAATATCAGGGTTTTGGAAGGCCCGGGACTGCTCGCGATTCAGAATCTTTTCTTGGGCTTTTGAGCGTTGATCCGGGCCGCCTCTTCCCGCGAGAGGGGCCGCCACATGATGTTTCGGAACGCGCCGGTGGTCTGATAGGTGGCGATGCCGAAAGGCTGGCTCAGCTCGATTTCGCCGGGGCGCACGGTGATGCGCCGCCCTTTGATCGCCACATCGGCCACTTTCTGCTTCCCTATCCAGGCCTGGAGCCGTTCCGTGGTCACGCATACTCGGATGCGGTGCCACCGGTCGTTCTCGAAGTTCATGAACGTGGTCGTCTCGTTCATCGAGGCGTCCAGATCGTCGAGGCTGGAGATGCCCACCACCCCGCCTCCCCAGCCGCCCACGATGAGGGAGCAGCATGAGTCGCCCACCGGGAAGGTCAGGCCGCAGAAGAAATCGGTTCCGTCAACTCGCATCGCGTCCAACACGATCTCGTAATTGGTCTTGAACAGATTGGTCGGCCCGTTGACGCCGGTGAGAATGGCGCCCATTTCGAGGATCATTTTTCCGTCTTTCACGTATACCGGGCCGTGCCCCGCGAAGTCGGTGATCTTCCAGCCTTTGAGCGTCTTGCCGTCGAAGAGCGATTTCCAGCCCTTGCCTGTGATGGGCGGGATTTGGGCGTAGGCCGGGGTCTTCTTCTTGATCGGCGGCGGCGGGGGAGGGATTTGTCCCCAAGACTCGGCTGAAAGCGCGATCAGGGCAGCCAACCCGGCGGCGCCGGCGGCAAGGATCAGATTCTCCGAGCGACTTGTTTTCATGGCTGATTCTTTCGGTTGCAGGCTGTTCGCTGACTTCATCTTCTCAAGAGACGACTATGCGCAGCCGCCGCTTCAGGGGCCAGCGCAAAAGACGGCGGGCGGAGCCGCCCGCTCCCCGTAAATTCCCGGCGGCGCGCGCCGCTCGGTTCTTGTGGCCGGCGGGAAAAAGGGAACATACTGGGCGCGGAGGTCAATGATGAAAACCAGAGCCTATATTGTCGGAACAATGTGCTTGGCGCTGGCCGCGCGCCTCTTCGGCGCCGGGGCGCAGCCTAAACTTCCTAATTCCCAGCGGATCCGACCTTGGTCGAAAAATCCCTGGCGCTGGGCTTACAAAGGCAAGCCTGTCCTGCTCCTCGGCGGCAGCAAGGACGACAATCTGTTCCAGATCCCGGATCTGGTTGGGCATCTGGACGAAATGCAGGCGGTCGGCGCGAATTATATCCGCAACACTATGAGCGACCGCCGGGACAAGGGGTTCGAGGTCTATCCTTTCAAGCGGCTGGCCAACGGCAAATACGACCTGAACCGGTGGAATCCGGAGTATTGGCGGCGGGTGGACCGGCTGTTGGAAGAGACCTTCCGGCGGGACATTATTGTGCAGATCGAGCTCTGGGATCGCTTTGATTATTCCCGCGACCATTGGGAGACGCACCCCTACAATCCGAAGAACAACATTAACTACACTTACGCTGAATCGGGGTTTGCCCCGCATTACCCGCGCCATCCGGGCGCGAACGATCAGCCGTTTTTCTTTACCACGCCGCGCCAGCGCAACAACAAGGTTGTGTTTACGTATCAAAAACGATTTGTGGACGAGCTGCTCCGGCGCGCGCTGCTTTACCCGAACGTCCTTTACTGCATCGACAACGAAACCTCCGGCGCGGAGGCGTGGGGCGCGTTTTGGGCGGATTACATCCACCGGCGCGCCAAGGAACTGGGGCTGAACGCTTTCGTTACCGAGATGTGGGACGACTGGAACCTGCGTTCGGCCCAACACCGCCGCACCTTCGACCACCCGGAACACTACGACTTCGCCGACGTTTCCCAGAACAATCACCAGAAAGGCCAAACCCACTGGGACAACTTCCAATGGGTGCGGCGCTACCTGGCCAAGCGGCCGCGCCCGATCAACACCGTCAAGACCTACGGGGCCGACACCGGCCGCTATGGGACAAGCCGCGACGGGGTGGAACGGTGGTGGCGGCATTTGATCGGCGGCGCGGCGGCGGCGCGGTTCCATCGCCCTGCTTCAGGGTTGGGGCTTTCCAAACTTGCCAAGGCCTCGATCCGGGCGGGGCGGCTGGTGGAGCGGCGCGTCAGGCTGTGGGACGTGGAACCCGCGATGAGCTTGTTGCGCGGGCGCGAGCCGAACGAGGCCTACCTCGCCGCCCGTCCCGGCAAGGCCTACGTGGCGTACTTTACCGACGGCGGGAAAGTGGAGCTTGATTTGCGGGCGCTCCGCGGCAAGGGCCGCATCCAGTGGGTGAGCATCGACCGCGGCGCGCTCGGTCCGGACGCCATGTGCGAGGGCGGCCGGTGGATTCCGCTCTCGCCGCCTGGCAAGGGCCAGTGGGCGGCGACGATCGTCGCGGAATAGCCGGTCGGGGAGAGCGCTTTTGTCGGGCGGTCAGTTGACGCTCCGCCGCGTGGCGTGTACAAACAGGCCGTGGCTGAAGAGGGCGAGAACCTGGCGGCGCTGCGGATCGGTCGGGACGATGAAGAGGAGCCGCGGTCTTGGCGACGACGGGCGCTCAAGTGGGCTGCGGCTCTTCTCGCCGCGGCGGCGGCGCTGGGATGGTGGTTGCGGCCTCGGCCCGAACCGGTGCGCGTCTTCGTGGTTTCCCGAGCCGATCCGACGGACCGCCGAACCGTCCTCAACGCCTCCGGCTACGTGGCGGCCAGGCGACAGGCCACCGTCTCTTCAAAGATCACCGCGCGGATCGTCGAGGTCCTGATCGAGGAGGGGCAGCAAGTCAAGCAGGGACAGGTGTTGGCTCGTCTGGACGACGCCAACGTGCGCCGCAACCTGGAGCTGGCCCAGGCCCAGGTGAGCGAGGCGCAAAAGCAGGCGGACGAAGCCCGCGCCCGTCTCGATCAGGCGCGGAAGGAATGGCGGCGCGTTTCCCGCCTCACGAAGGAAGGCGTTTCGACCCCCTCGGATCTGGATCGCGCAAAGGCGGAACTGGACGCATGGCAAGCCCGGCTCGACGCCGCCAACCGCGCGATCGAGGTGGCCCGAAAACAGGTCGCCGTGTGGGAACAACAGATCGAAGACACCGTCATCCGCGCCCCTTTCGACGGGGTGGTCACCACCAAGAACGCCCAGCCCGGGGAAATGATCTCGCCGGTTTCGGCCGGAGGCGGATACACGCGCACCGGCATCTGCACGATTGTGGATATGGCCTCTCGCGAGATCGAGGTGGACGTCAATGAGAGCTACATCCATAGGGTGTTCGAGGGCCAGCCGGTGATTGCCCGCCTGGACGCTTATCCGGATTGGCCGATCCCGGGCAAGGTGATCGCTGTGGTGCCCACGGCCGACCGCCAGAAAAGCACCATCAAAGTCCGCATTGCGTTCGACAAACTGGATCCGAGGGTGCTCCCGGAGATGTCCATCCGGGTTGCGTTCCTGAAACGGGCGAAGCCCGGGGAGAAGCTCGCCCCGTTTTACATCCCGGCTGAAGCGGTGGGACGAACCGGCGGCGCGCGGTGGGTGTGGAAAATCGTCGATGGGAAAGTCCGGCGGACGCCGATTCAGTGCGGCCCCGAGGAGGACGGCGAAGTGGGGGTGGAGCTGGGGCTTGAAGAGGGCGACCGGATCGTAGCGGGCGGCCTGGACCGGCTCCGCGAAGGCATGCGGGTGACGGAACGCAAATCGAGCTGAGCGGCCATGGCCTCGGACCCCATCGTGCGGCTGGTCGGAGTTTCCAAGCGCTACCATCGCGGCGCGGAGACGGTGCGCGTTCTCGAGGATCTCGATTTGGAAATCGACCGCGGGGAATTCGTGGCCCTGATGGGGCCCTCCGGCTCGGGCAAGAGCACGCTGCTGAACCTTATCGGCGGATTGGACCGACCTTCAAAAGGGGCGGCGGTCGTCGCCGGGCGGCGATTGGACCGGCTTTCGGACCGCGAGCTGGCCCGGTGGCGGGCGCGCCATATCGGGTTTGTCTTTCAGATGTACAATCTGCTGCCCGCCCTTTCGGCTGAGCGGAACGTGGAGCTCCCGCTTCTGCTGACCGGCCTTGACCGCGCGCAGCGGCGGCGGCGGGTCCGGACCGCCTTGGCCATTGTCGGCCTGGTCCACCGCCGTCGGCATCGTCCCAACGAGCTTTCGGGCGGGGAGCAACAGCGCGTCGGCGTGGCGCGGGCGATCGTGAGCGATCCGGACCTGCTGTTGTGCGATGAGCCCACCGGCGATCTGGACCGCAAATCGGGCGACGAAATCCTCGCTCTTTTGGAGGAGCTAAACCGCCGATTCGGCAAGACGATCGTGATGGTCACCCACGATCCCCACGCCTCAGCGCGGGCGCATCGGACGGTGTATCTCTACAAGGGGCAGATTGTGGATCGGATTCCGGCATGAAACACTTGCCGCTCTTGTTCAGCAGCTTTCGCCGTCATCGGGCGCGCACGGCCCTGACGGCTCTCTCGATCTGCGTCGCCTTTCTGGTTTATGGCTATCTGGCCGCCATCCGTGTGGCCTTTACCGCGGGCGTGAGCCTGGCCGGCGCGGACCGGCTGGTTGTGCGCCATCGGGTGTCCCTTGCCCAGTTGCTTCCCATCAGCTACCGCGACCGCATCCGGCGCATACCCGGCGTGGCGGACGTGGCGGCCGAGACCTGGTTCGGCGGGACGTATCAGGATCCGAAGAATATCTTCCCTCAGATGCCGGTCGACCCGGAGGCGCTCCTCCGCATCTACCCCGAATTCCTCTTGCCCAAAGAGGCTCGGGAGCGATGGCTCCGGACCCGGATAGGCGCGATCGTGGGCCGCAAGACCGCCCAGCGGTTCGGCTGGAAGCCGGGCGACCATATCACCCTCACCACCCCCATCTGGCGCAAGAAGGACGGAACCCGCGCCTGGGAGTTCGAGATCGTGGGCGTTTTCGACGGAGCCACTCCCGGCACAGACACCACCCCCATGTTTTTTAGGTACGACTATTTTGAAGAGACGCGGGACGTGGCCGAGGGTTGGGTGGGCTGGTACGTGGTGAAGGTGGCCGATCCGGATCGAGCCGCCCTCATCGCGGCGCGGATCGACGAGGAGTTTGCCAACTCCTCTTCCGAAACCAAGACCGAAACGGAAAGGGCCTTCCTTCAGAGCTGGGCGAGCCAGATCGGCGACATTGGCAAAATCGTGACCCTGGTGCTGACGGCGGTGTTCGTCACAATCCTTCTGGTGGCGGGCAACACCATGGCCCAGTCGGTTCGCGAGCGCACCGGCGAGTGGGGCGTGCTCAAGGCGATAGGGTTCACGGATCGGCAAGTGCTGGGGCTCGTGCTGGGCGAGGCGTTGCTCCTTACCCTCTCCGGCGGCCTTGGCGGCCTGGCGCTGGCCTGGTGGCTGGTGGCCCGAGGCGATCCCACCGGCGGGCTGTTGGCGGTGTTCTATCTGCCTGGGCGGGATTTGGTCCAGGGCGTGGGATGGATCCTTTTGTTGGCGGCCGCAAGCGGCTTGCCGCCCGCCTGGCAGGCGATGCGGTTGCGCGTGGCGGAGGCGTTGCGACGAGGCGCATGAAGCGGCAATGGATCAATTGGCCTGCGCAAGTGGCGGCGCTCACGCGCTTCGCCTTCTGGTCGCTGCCCCGGCGCAAGGGCAGCGTGGCTGTTACGGTGGTGGGCATCGCCGGCGTGGTGGCCGTCTTCGTGGGCACATTCTCAATCGCCGAAGGCTTTCGCCAGGTCCTTCAAAAGTCCGGCGCGCCGGATCGCGCCGTGGTCATGCGCAGCGGGGCCGACACGGAGCTGACCAGCTTCCTCAGGCGCGAGGAAACCCGGATTATCGCCGACGCGCCCGGGGTGCGCCGTCGCCGCGGCCGACCGCTCTGTTCCGCTGAATTGTTTGTGATCGTCAACCTTCCCAAACGAAAAACGGGCATGGACGTAACCGTGCCCCTTCGCGGAGTGCATTCGGAGGCTTTTTGGGTTCACCAAGGCGTGCGCCTTGTCGCGGGGCGCAGATTCGTTCCGGGGCGGAACGAGATCATCGTGGGACGGGGCGCGCTGGCGGTCTGTCGCGGGTTGGAGTTGGGTTCCCAGGTCAAGCTGGGGCGCGTCCGCTGGCGCGTGGTGGGCGTGTTCGAGGCGGACGGCGGCGTGGAAGAATCGGAAATCTGGACGGACGCGCGTTTGTTGCAGTCGGTTTACCAACGCGGGACCACGTATCAATCGGTTCAGGTCCAGCTTGAATCGGCTGAGGCGTTCGACCGCTTCCAGGCCGCTTTGGAACGGGATCCGCGGTTGAATGTGAAGGTTCTTCGGCAGACGGACTATTACGCAGATCAGTCGCGAGTGGTCACGCGCCTGGTTACAGGGCTGGGAGGTCTCATTGCCGGGTTGATGGCGTTGGGCGCGATGTTCGGCGCGGTCAACACGATGTACGCCGCCGTGGCCGCCCGGCGGCGGGAGTTGGCCACGCTTCGCGCCTTGGGCTTTTCGGGCGGGCCTTTGATTGTCTCGGTGGTGATCGAGTCCGTGGCGATCGCCCTGGCCGGCGGCGTCCTAGGAGGAGCGGTCGCCTACGCTGGCTTCGACGGCCTTCAGACGGCCACAATGAATTGGCAAAGTTTCAGCCAGGTGGCGTTTGCGTTTCGAGTCACCCCCTCGATCCTCGCTCGCGGGCTGGCTTGCGCGACGTTGGTGGGTTTGGCGGGAGGGCTTTGGCCGGCGATCCGGGCCGCGCGCGTGCCGGTGGCCGCGGCCTTGCGGGAGTTGTGAGCGATTCCCGGCGCGCGTTTTTTTCCGGATCTCGCGCTCCGGCTTGTCGCCGCGGCGGCTCTAAAAGGGAGAGGCAGTTGCCGACGCAAGGGGCGGCGGGCAAAGCGGCCGTTTTCAACAGCCTGTCAAAGGAGATTCTCGGCCAAAGCGAAGCGGTAAAGCGCGGCCAGCACCATGGCGTTGCGGATCCTGCCTTCGCGCGCCAGCCTCCGGACTTCCTCGATAGAATAAAGGCGCGTGAGGAGGAATTCTCCTTCGTCGAAGGCCGTGGCGTGTCGAAGCGCGCAGTTCTCGACCAGGACCACATGGCAGCGGTTGTGGATCATCGCCGGGTTGGGAAGAATGGAAGCCAACAGCCGCGCCTCTTCGCCTTCGTACCCGGTTTCCTCCCGAAGCTCACGGACGCCGGTCTGAACCGGATCCTCGTCCTCCGCGTCCATGACGCCGCCCGGAATTTCCAACTCGACTGTTTCGCTTCCATGCCGCCACTGTTCCACAAGCACCATCCGCCGGTCGGGCGTCAATGCGATCACATTGACCCAGTCGGGGCATTCCAGGACGAAAAAATCGTGCTCTCGGCCGGTTTGCGGGGAGATTTTGAAGTCCTGTCGGACGCGAAAGATGCGGAAATCGCCCCGGCGCGCGCTCCGTACAGTCTGCCAGGGAGGGACGGCGTCCATGGGGCGTTTACGGCTTGAGCGGCTCCGGGACAGAGGCCGGCGCCTGAGCTGTTTCGGGTTTTTTCTTCTCGGCCGCCGCCATCGCCGGAGGTTTGAGCGATTTTCCCTCTGCGGAGAGATCGATCAGATCCAAGAGGATCCGCTTGGTTTCCATGAGCGCCGCGTCCGGCGCGTTCTCCTCATCCTGGTTTTCTTGATCTTCAGGAGAGACTTCGGCGAAGGAGGACTTTTGCTTGCTCGATTCAGCCTGGTCAGGAAGCGGCTCAGGCAAGCCGGGCTTGTCGGCCCACTCCAGCGTGATCTCGTAGCGGGTTTCCGAAGCGCGTTTGCGGGCGGCGCGCTCTTTCTTGCGGGCTTCGAGGCGGGCTTCGGTTTCTTTCTTTTCCTTGCGGCGACGCGCCTCGTTGAGGGAGACGCTCTTGTCGGCCTCACGCCGGCGATACTCGGCGATGTCTTCTCGGATATAGGCGAACTCGGGGTCTTTTGCCTGCCGCGCCTCCGTTCGCCGCCGCAGTTCCGGCAAGACCGGCTGGATGAGATTCAACGGCTTGAAATCCGCCTTTTCGATCGTGTCCCAGGGCAGGGCGTTTTTCCGTGAGGCTTCCCCCACGTCCAGTTCGTTGTTCACCGAGGGCAAGACGATGTCGGGAATCACGCCCCGGAGCTGGGTGGATTCGCCGTTGGGCCTGTAGAACTTGCGGATGGTCACCTTCAACGCGCCGGGTTGGATGTCCGGCGGAAACTGCCCGGAGCGGGCCAGCTCGAGGATGGTTTGCACGGTCCCTTTGCCGAAGGTCGATTTGTCGCCCACGATCAACGCCCGCCCGTAGTCCTGAAGCGCGCCGGCGAGGATCTCGGAAGCCGAGGCGCTGAAGCGGCTGGTCATGACGATCATCGGCCCCTCGTACAGCGCGGTCGGATCCGGGTCGGACTCGACGAGCACTTCGCCGTTGGCGTTGCGGACCTGGACGACCGGGCCTTCTTTGATAAACAAGCCGGTGAGACGGATGGCCTCCTCCAGAGAGCCCCCGCCGTTGCGGCGCAGGTCCAGGATAACGCCCTCGACATGCTCCTCTTCCAACTTGCGCAACAGCTTGGCCACGTCGGCCGTGGTGCTCCGGGGCTCGCCTCCTTCCTTCATGCTTCCCAGCTTCACCGAGGCGTAGAAGGAAGGCAGGTCGATAAGCCCGATTCGACGCTTTCGGCCGCCGGCGTCCTTGAGCTCGATCAGCTCCGCCTTGGCCTGCTGGTCCACCAGCTTGATCTCATCGCGGACCAGAGTGATTTTCTTCCGCTCGGAGGGATCGGCGGCCTTGGCGGGGATGAGGAACAACGTCACCTTGGTGCCTTTGGGCCCCCGGATCAGATCGACAATCTTCTGCAGCTTCATGTCCACCACGTCCACCGGCTCGCCTCCCTCCTGTTGGACCGCGACAATTCGATCTCCCGGATGCAGTTTCTTGCTTCGTTCGGCGGGGCCGCCCGGCACCAGACTCTCCACCTTGCAATAACCGTCCTCCCACCGCAGCAGCGCGCCGATGCCGAACAGCGAGAGCTTCATGTTGATGGCGAAGTTGTCCAACTGGGCTCTGCCCATGTAGTCGGTGTGCGGATCGTAGCTCCGACAAAGGGCGCTGAGATATAGCTGAAGGATGTCCTCTCCGTCCAACTCGCTGAGCATCAGGATTGAGCGGCGATACCGACGGGCCAACGTCTTGACGATTTCTTCTCGTTTTTTGCCGCTGAGCTTTTCCTGAAGGTATTCGAAACGCAAATGCTGCCGCCACAACACATGCGCCGCCTCCATGTCCGCCGGGCGCGGAGCTTCGGAACGATCCGGGGTGTAGCGTTCATCGGCGTCGAATCGGAACCGGTTGGTCTCGAGCATGTCGGCCGCAAACCGCGCCCTTTGTCGAAGGCGCAAAAGAAATCGGGAAAAAATCTGATAGGCGGGGAGCAGGCTGCCTTTCTGCAGCGCCAAATCGTCCAATGTTTCCCGATAGTTGGCGAATTCTTCGACGTCGGCTTGCAGGAAATAGAGCCTCTGCGGGTCGAGCATCTCCAGGTACTGGTCGAAAAATCGCTTCGAGATTTCGTCGTCGAACCGGTGGCGGGAGTAATGGACTTCCTGAACCAGATGAGCGGTGAAGCGGGCGATGAGCGGGTCAAACGGACCTGGGCGAACCGGCGGCCGCTCCTCCATCGCGGCCAGGGCCACCCGCAGGTCCTTGACGGCGTTGGTGGTTTCCAGAAGCTGGGCGGGGATATTCGTGGAAGCGATCGCCCTCGCCGGCTTCGTCGCCTTCGTTTCGCCCGACTCTCCCCGAGGAAGCAAGCCCAAGGCCAAAGTCGCCGCACCGCCGGCCGCCGCCACGGCCAAAACACGCCCGACTGCCCTCCAAATCTTCCGCCGCGTTGGAGTCATGAGTTTTCTCGCTGCAAACACCCGTCGCCACCATAACCCTTGGGGCCGCTCCTGCAAGTTTTCTTGCCCCCTCTCTCAGACAGCATGAATGTTGCCATCTCGCCGTCGCCTCCGCGCGCTTGGCGGGCGACGCCGTCTGCTCTGCCGACGATCTTGTCCCTCTACCGGTCCGGCTCTGGAGGGGCGAGTTTGCGGGCGGTTTCCGGAAGGGGGGCGTTCGACGCTTTGGGCGTCTTGATGCTTAATATGTTAGGCGTTTCGCCTCTGCATAGTTTGATGGCTTTTTCCAGTTCGCGTTGGCAGAGGCAACGGCTATGGTCGCATTTTCCTCCGGTGTAGAAGCTTTCAAGAACCTGCAAAGCCCGGCTGTCTCTGGCTTGGCCGAGAGCCCAGACCATAAGATTTCGATCCTTCAGGGAATGGGACTCCGATTGAACGAACTCCATCATGGCGGCGACATCGTCGCCCGGATGGGGATGCTCAGCTTGAGCGATTTTACAACATTCATCCAGTGTTGTTTGGATCTTCCAACGGCAATACCCCAAGCCGCATGTGACAACGACCAGGAAGATCGCTGTTCCGATCAATGCGATCTTGACCGGCTTTTTAGCATTCATGATCGCCTTTCTCCGATGAGCGCCGCATCCCTGCTTCCGATTACGGCCGGGGAGCGCGGCGGGATCAGCCGACAATCAGCAAAGCCGCGTACGGGACGACGTTAAGGACCAGGAAAGCGATTTTGAACAACCCAAGAAGCGAGCACATGATCACATGGAATGTTTCTCGAGGAAGGGGAAACTATTTGCCTTGTATGCGGTAAATTGAATCCGAAGCGAACGCGCAAAGCGCCGCCCACAAAATCAAAAGACCGCCGTTTATGATTGTGCGCCGCATGAAGAACGCCGTGAGCGCTCCTATATTCATAATGCGCCTCCTTCGTTTTTCCACAACCGGCCGCTTATCATATGGTTTTCCAACCAACCGCATTAACTGGCAATTCCGCTCCATGCTCCACAACGAGAAACCGAGCAGCATCGCCGGGCGTCGAGCTTGTTGAAGCAGTTGCGCGGAGCGACAGGCAAACGCTTTTGCGCAGTTTCAGGGTTGGGCGAGAGGGTATTTCCGGTCGTAGAGGGCCAACTGGCGGCGTTTCCAGATCGCTCCTTCCAGAAAGAGAGGGTGGGGCAGGCGCGCGTCCCATTGCCCCAGCCGCTTCAGCATGGGGCGGGTTTTCTCCAGGCGTTCCAGGGCGAGGTTCCGTTGTTCGGAAAGATCTTGCCTCAGGTTGAAGAGCAGAGGCAGGCGATCGGGCAAGCGGATCAGCTTCCAGTCTCCTTCCCGGATGGCGGCGCTGATGGTAAATCGCCAGAGCATCGTCTCGTGCGGCCGTCCCTTTGCCTTGCCGGCGAGGTAGGGCAGCAGGTCCACGCCGTCGAATTTGTCTTTCGGGCGGATTTTGCCGCCGGCGGCTTTCAGGAAAGTGGGGGCGAAGTCGAGAGAGATGACGGGGTTGCGGTAGGTCTGTCCTTTCGGGAGCGCGGCGGGCCAGCGCATGACGAAGGGCACGCGGATGCCGCCTTCCAGGAGAATGCCTTTCTGGCCGTTGAGGGGAGCGTTCACCGAGGCGTTGACGTCCACGGGCCCCCCGTTGTCGCTGATGAACGCCACCAGGGTTTGCCGGGCCAGGCCGGCCCGGTCCAGAGCGTTGAGGATCTTGCCCACGTTCACGTCCAGGCGATGGACCATGGCGCAGTAGGTGCGGCGTCGTTTGTTGGGAATGTGGGCGTAGAGCTTCAAGTCTTCCTCGAGGGCCTGGAGCGGCGTATGGGGGGCGTTGAAGGCTGCATAGAGGAAAAAAGGCTGGTCCCGGTGACGGCGGATGAAATCGACAGCTTCGTCGCCGATGTCGTCGGTGATGTAGGTGATCGGCTTGGGGCGCTTGTAGTTGCATTCGATAGGGGCGTTGTAGCC
>JAGHDA010000103.1 GCA_021160185.1 Verrucomicrobiota bacterium | reverse complement strand
CCTCCAATTCGAGCCGGCCGTCGCGGCGCTTCCAAGCCGTGCGGATCCAGCCGCGGATGCTGCGATAGCCCACGCGCGCCCAGGTGAGTTTGCCGTCCGGATCCGGCTCGATGCGGATGCGTTTGTAGGCCGGGCCCTCGTTGCGGATGCCGCCGATGTTTTCGACCATCCATTGGTAGACCGCGCCGAAGGAGTAGTGGGCGAAGGAATTCATCCCCGGATCTTGGAAGCCTTTTTCAGGCGTCCAGCCGTCCCAGCGCTCCCAGATCGTGGTGGCTCCGTGTTTGATCGAGAAGCCCCAGCTCGGGAAGGTGTCGTTGTGGATGAGCCGGTAGGCCACGTCGTTGCGGCCGATTTTAGCCAGCGCGAGCATGAGGTCTTTGGTCCCGATGAAGCCGGTCGAGAGATGCCAGTTGCGTTCGCGGATGTTTCGAACGAGGTGCGCCGCGGCCTGCTCGGCTTTCTTGCCGTCTACCAGGTCGAAGGCGATCGCCAGCACGTAATCGGTTTGCGTGTCGCTTTTGATGCGGCCGTCTTCGCTCACGTAGGCGCGGTTGAAGGCCTGCTTGATGCGCCGGTAAAGCTTGCGATACCGCGCGGCGTCCGCTTTGCGCCCGAGCGCCTCGGCCGCCTGCGCCGTGAGCTTGGCGCTGTAGGCGAAGTAGGCGGTGTAGATCACCTCCTTTGGGGTGGGGTCTTTGATGTTCAGCCAGTCGCCGAAGCAATGGAATTGTTTGGGGGGCAACAGGTCCGGCCCGCTTCGCTTCTCGCAAAAGGCAATGAAGCGCTTCATTGCGTCGTAGTGCGTTTCGAGGAGGCGGCGGTCGCCATAGACTTCGTAGATAGTCCAGGGACAAATCACCCCGGCGTCGGCCCATGCCGGGCCGCCGTCGTCGCCGGCAACCTTCAGCGGGGCGACCATGGGGAACTGGCCGTCGGCGCGTTGGGCGTCCTCCAGGTCCGCCAGCCACTTGGTGAAGAAGGCCTGCACGTCGGCGTTGAGCGTCGCCGTGCGGATGTACACCTGGGCGTCGCCGGTCCAGCCGAGGCGTTCGTCGCGTTGCGGGCAGTCGGTGGGGATGTCAATGAAGTTGGCTCGCTGGGTCCAGTAGATGTTGCTGTGAAGCTTGTTCAACATCGGGTCCGAGCAGGCGAATTCGCCCGCCGTCGGCGTGTCGCTGCTCAAGGCCAGGCCCGTCACGGTCTCTTCGGAAGGCGGTTGCTCCAGGCCGGTGATCTCGACATACTGGAATCCGTGGAAAGTGAAGCGCGGCGACCAGGTTTCGCGGCCGCCGCCCCGGCAGATGTAGGTGTCGGTGGCTTTGGCCGAACGGAGGTTGCGGGTGTAGATCGTGCCGTCGGGGTTGAGGCGTTCGGCGTGTCGGATGCGAATGCGCCGGCCCCGTCTGCCGACCGTTTTTAAGCGCACCACGCCGGCGAAGTTCTGCCCCATGTCGATCACATACACTCCCGGCTTCGGCTCGGTGATCTTCTTGGGGTGGAATTCCCGGATGACCACGACAGGCGGGCCGGGATGCGGCTGCAGGAGGGGATGGAGTTCGGCCCCCACATCGACGCGCGCCCAGCCGGCGTCGTTGAAGCCGGGCTTGTCCCATCCGGGCATCTCCTTGCGCGCGTCGTAAGTCTCGCCCATCAGGATGTCGGCGGCCACGATGGGCCCGGTGGAAGCCCGCCAATCGGGGCCTGTGGCAACCACCTCGGTCGAGCCGTCGGTGTATTCGATGACAAGCTGGCCGAGAAAGCGCGGTTTGCTCCCGTAATGATTGCGCTTATGGCCCCAGCCGATGTAGCCGCTGTACCAGCCGTCCGAAAGCGTCGCCCCGAGCGCATTGTCCCCCGGACGCACAAGCTCGGTCACATCATACGTGCGGTAATACACACGCTTGTTGTAATCAGTCCAACCCGGATCAAAATAGGTGGCGTGCACGTCGCGCCCGTTCAGACGCACGCGGTACCAACCCAGCGCGCTGGCGTAGAGCGAGGCGCGGCGGACCGTTTTTTTGACTTGGAATTCCTTGCGCAGATACACCGCCGGCGGCACGTGGACGGGAGCGGTCTTGTCGGAAGCGGCCTTTTTAACCTTGGGAGCCCGCGGCTTGTCGTAGCCGATCCACTGCGCTTTCCAGTCCGCGGGCTTGAGCAGTCCCATCGACCAGTAGGCTGTGGGGCTCCAGTCCGAGGGCCGGCCCTGTGCGTCCCACACACGCGCCTTCCAATAGCAGCGGAGGCCGGAGGTGAGCGGTTTGCCTTTGTAGACAACGGCGATAGTGTCGCTGCTGACCACCTTGCCGCTGTCCCACAGGTCGGCCCGACCTTCCGAGAGCCGCTCTGGGGCGCTGGCCACGAGAACCTGATAAGCGGTCTGCCGCTGACCCCGTTCCTCGGATTGAAGCAGCCAGCTCAGACGGGGCCTGGTTACGCCGATGCCCAGAGGGTTCACGCGGCACTCGCAGCGCAGGTAGTGAGGGCGGAGCGCGCCCGCCGCCTGCGCCGCCGCCGGTCCGGGCAAGAGACCGCTTGCCAGGAAGGCCGCGGCCCAGATCGGGAGGAGGCCTCGGCGAGAGAGCCGGCGTGGAAGAGTTGAACCGTTAAAGCGCGGCAGCATGGCTTTCATTGTAGGCTGATTGTTGTCTGTTGGAACGTGAGCGTTTTCATGAGGCTTCTTGAGAAAATCCTTTGATTTGATCTTCGCATTGAGATTGACCTCATGAGCTTCCAAAACCCAGCTTGCCGCCGCCGGGTCGTTTCGTCGAGTTTTTTTTCGCTCTGCGCCGGGACCCGGCCGCCGTTTCAGGTTGTTGGGGCGCCGGGCTGGGCAGGGCGCAGCCTGCGCGCGATCCGGACGCGGCCGCGGCGGCGGTTTTCGGGCTTGCCGGACGGGTCGTTTTGAGGTATGAAACTTGTTCTCGTATGGCGGCAATCGGCCGATTCCAAAAAGGGGAGGAGATTTTCTATGCCAAGGTCGAAGACGGCAAGCTCTATCGGCTGATCGGTGACGTGTTCGGTTCCCCCTCCTTCGAAAAGAAGCCTATCCCCCTCAAACGGGTCAAAACCCTCACGCCGACGACTCCTTCCAAGCTCATCGCCGTGGGTCTCAACTATGCCGACCACGCTCGGGAGACCGGCAAACCGCTTCCCAAGGAGCCTCTCTTCTGGTTCAAAGCGCCAAGTTCTCTGCTTCCTGACGGCGGCAAGATCGAGATCCCTTTCCCCGACCATCGGGTGGACTATGAGGCGGAGCTGGCGATCATCATCGGCCGCAAGGCGTGCAACGTGCCCGAGGCGGCGGCCTCGCGATACATCCTCGGTTACACAGCCGCCCAGGATATCAGCGACCGTACGATCCAGGAGGCCGACGGCCAGTGGAGCCGATGCAAGTCGTTCGACACTTTCACCCCCATTGGGCCGTACATCGAAACCAAGATCGATCCTCACAACCTGACCATCCAGCTCTTCCAGAACGGTCAGCTCCGGCAGAACTCCCATACCAGCCAGCTGATCTTCAATTGTTTCAAGCTGGTCAGCTTCATCTCCACCAACCTGACGTTATTGCCGGGGGATGTGATCCTTACCGGCGCCCCGAGCGGCATCGGCCCGATCCAATCCGGAGACCGCCTGGAGGTTCGGATCCAGGGCATGGCGCCGCTTCTGAACACCGTGCGCTGACCGCGCGGGCGAACCTGGCGCGTCTTGCCTTTTCGATTTTCAAACCCTGTGCGCCTAAACGCACGGTTAACCCCCTCCGCCTGCATCCCTTAAGCTGCTTTTGAGATGAGAAGATGCCCAACAGGGCGAGGGGGTGTTCTGGTGGGAAGGGAAGAACAACCATTCACAGGAATCATGAAGACGAAGCGGCAAGCGCAGTCGGAGTCGGTCGGCGGTTTCACGCTGATCGAACTGCTGGTCGTGATCGCCATTATTGCGATCCTTGCGGGCATGCTCCTGCCTGCGCTGGCCAAGGCGAAGGCCAAGGCCCAAGGCATCATGTGCATGAACAACGGCAATCAGATGATCAAGGCGCTGGTCATGTACGCCGGAGACTTCGGGGAGTTCCTCCCGCCCAATCCGCCCGATGGCAACACAACCCCTTACCACAACTGGTGTCCTGGATCCGCCGGCACGGGCGGGGCGCAAGAGTTTGATCCGGACATCCTCAAGGATCCGGAGCGCGCCCTTCTGGCGCCTTACATCGGCAACGAGACCAAGATCTTCCACTGTCCCGCCGACAAGCGGATCGGGCTTTATCAGGGCTCTGATCCTTCCAAGAAGGGCAAGAAGGTTCCGGCCGCCCGGACTTTTTCCATGAGCCAGGCGGTGGGGACCAATCCGTACAAGGGCGGCAAGGTGGCCGTGGACGGTCCGTGGCTCAACAACGGCTGTACCCATAAGCTGGGGCAGAAATGGCGGACTTACGGCAAGACGACCGACTTTGTCGATCCGGGCCCCTCGATGACTTGGGTTGTGTTGGATGAGGACGCGGACAGCCTCAACGACGCCGCATTTGCGGTGGGCATGGAGCGCGCCGAATGGATTGACTGGCCGGGGACTTACCACAACATGGCTTGCGGTTTGGCTTTTGCCGACGGCCACTCTGAAATCCACAAGTGGGTGGACCCGCGCACCAAGGTCGTTAACCACAACGTTTCCCGGAAGGCGGTGGACGGCAGCGCGGATTGGGAGTGGCTTGCCCAGCGCACCTCGGCCTTGCTCCGGAAATAGGGGCCGTTCCCTTTTCGTTTTTCGATTTAGTTCCCAAACCCTGTGCGCCTAAACGCACGGTTGACCCCCTCCGCCTGCATCCTTTAAACTGCTTTTGGAATTGAGGGAATTCCTGATAAGACGAGAGAGTGCTCTATTGGGAAGGGAAAACCAAGCATTCGAAGGAATCATGAAGACGAAACGGCAAACACAGTCGCAGTTGGTCGGCGGTTTCACGCTGATCGAACTGCTGGTCGTGATCGCCATTATTGCGATCCTTGCGGGCATGCTCCTGCCTGCGCTGGCCAAGGCGAAGGCCAAGGCCCAAGGCATCATGTG
>JAGHDA010000386.1 GCA_021160185.1 Verrucomicrobiota bacterium | reverse complement strand
GAGGTCCCGATCGCCGCGCATGTCAAACGCCATATCGCTCGATTGATCCAGGCCACCCACCCGGGCAGCCCGACCGCCCCGGAATCGGTGAATCGATTCGTCCGTTTCGGCAGCAGCCCGCGCGGGGCTCAGGCTCTAACCCTGGGCGGCAAGGTCCGCGCCCTGGCGCGCGGCCGGTTGAACGTGAGCTTCGACGACGTGGCCGCCCTGGCCCCGGCCGCTCTGCGGCATCGCATCCTCCGCAACTTCGAAGCCGAAGCCGAAGGCGTCGACGCCGACCGGATCCTTGCCGACGTCCTGGCCGCCGTGAGCCGCGAGCCGGCCGCCGAAGCCGCCTGAGACGCCGCCTTCTCCCGAGCATGGCCGAAAGCCTTCTGAGTCCGGACTTGTTGCGGCGGCTGGAGCGGCTGCAAATCAAGGCTCGCCGTCGCGCCCAGAGCGCGCTCAAGGGCGAGCGCCGAAGCCGCGCCCGCGGCCAGTCGGTCGAGTTCGCCGATTACCGCGACTACGTCCCCGGCGACGACCTCCGCTACCTGGATTGGAACCTCTACGGCCGGCTCGACCGGCTCTACATTAAACTGTACGAGGAAGAGCGGGAGCTGGCGGTGCGGCTCTACCTCGACGCGAGCGAATCGATGCTTTTCGGCGAGCCGACCAAGTTCGACTTCGCCAGGCGCGTGGCGGCCGCGATCGGGCACACGGCCCTGTGCGGGTTCGACCGGGTGGCGGTGAGCGTGTTCCCGGCGCAGGAGGCGGATTTGGCGGCGTACGGAGCGCTGCGTTCCCTGCGCGGGCGCGCCGCGAGCCCCGCCCTTCTGAGACATCTGGCCGGGTTGCGCGCCGGCGGCCGGGGCCGCCTCAACGAGGCGCTTCGCCGGGGCGCGATCGAGGCGCGGCGGCCGGGGCTGGTCGTGGCGCTCAGCGATTTCCTGGACCCGGAGGGGTATGAGGAAGGCCTGCGGGCGCTCGTCGGCCGCGGCGCCCAGGTCACGGTCGTCCACATTCTTGCCCCCGAAGAAATCGAGCCGAACCGGTTCGGCGATCTGCGCCTGGTGGATTGCGAAACCGGCGCGACCCAGGAGGTCACCTTCGGCAAGTTCCGTCTCCAGGCCTACAAGAAGACCCTCCGGCGATTCCAGGATGGGCTCAAGGGCTTCTGCCTGAGCCGGGGGATCGGATACGTGAGCTGCGTGTCCTCGGAGCCGATCGAGGAGGTCCTGTTCAAGCGGCTGACTGAGGCGGAGGTGTGGGGATGAGCTTTCTTGCGCCGGCGGCTTTTGTCTTTGCGGCGGCCTTGCCCGCGGTGGTGTTCTTCTACCTGCTCAAGCGGCGGCGCACGACGACGCTGGTGTCGAGCACGCTGCTTTGGGAGCGGTTTCTGGCCGAAGCGCGCGTCTCGGCTCCGTTCCGGAAGCTGCGGCTCCACGCCCTGTTGTTTTTCCAGCTTCTGGCAGTCAGCCTGGCGGTGCTGGCGCTGGCGCGGCCTTATCTCCCCTCCGGCGCGATGCTTCAGGGCCGTCTCCACGTCGTGATCCTGGACGGCTCGGCCTCGATGCAGGCGACCGACGTCTCCCCTTCCCGTTTCGAAGCCGCTCGCAAAAAGGTCCTGGAGCTGATTCGCGCCATGCGGGACCGGGATCGCACCGCCCTGATTCTGGCCGCCGGGCACACCGAAGTGAAGCAATCGCCCACAAGCAACAAGGCGCGCCTTCGGGCGGCAGCGGCCGAGTGCCGCCCCGCCGACGCCGCCGGAGACTTGACCGAGGCCCTCCGCCTGGCCAAGTCGCTCGTGCGCGACCGCCCGGACGCGCGCATCCACCTCTTCAGCGACGGCGTGACGAGCGACCTGAGCGGGTTCGAGTCCCAAGGGCTCCGGCTCCTCTACCACCCGATCGGCGTCCGCGCCCGGAACGTCGGCCTCACAGCCTTCGAAGCGCGCGCGGACCCCGAGGAGCCGGGCCGCGCCGTGCTCTTTGTGAAGTGCCTCAACGCCTCTTCCAACGCGACGACCCGGCGAATCGAGCTCTACGCGGACGGCCGCCTGCTCGACACGCGCGCCGCCGAGCTGGGCCCGCGCGGCGAGGCGGCCGCGGTCTTCGCCCTCCCGGTGAATCGGCCCCTGCTCGCCCGCGTGCGCCTGGCGGGAAGCGACGACCTGGCGGCGGACGACGAGGCCTGGGCGCCGCTTGCCCCGCCGCGCCCGGCCAGGGTGTTGCTGATCACCCAAGGCAACCCGTTCCTAGAAAAGGCGCTCTCCGTCCTGCCGAACATCCGGCTCGCCGCCGCCCCGGACATGCCCGAGAAAGACGACTTCGACATCGTGGTTGTGGACAACGTGATTCCCCGCCGATGGCCGGAAGGCAACGTCCTCGCTTTCGGCGTCGCGCCCACCAACGTCGTCCGCGTCGTCGGCAGCTTGGAGCAGCCTCCGATTGCGGATTGGCAAGCGTCCCACCCCCTCTTGCGTTTTGTGCGGCTGGAAAACGTCCGCATCGCCAAAGCGGTCGCCGCTCAACCCGCCCGATGGCTGCTGCCGATCATCGAATCGCGGGAGCATCCCCTGGCCGCCGCAGGCGAGCGGGGCGGACGGCGCTGGGTCTGGACCGCCTTCGATCCGCTCGAAAGCACCTGGCCCTTGCGGGTCTCCTACCCGATCTTCATCGCCAACGCCGTCCAGTGGCTCAATCCCGTCCAACGCGCCGGGGCGCAGCGCCTCCTGCGCACCGGCGAGCCTTTCCGCTGCCCTCTCCCGAGAGGGATCGCTCAAGCGACGATCCGCCGCCCTTCGGGGGCGGAGCAAACAGTGGAAGCGGACCCCGCCCAAGGCGAGTTGGTCTTCGGCGGCACGGAGGAACGGGGGGTTTACACGGTGCGATTCGGGACGAACCAAGTCCGGTTCGCCGCCAACCTTCTCAGCGCGCAGGAAACCGATTTGCGGCCTCGGCCCGAATTGGCCTTGGGCCGGCACGCCGCGCCGCCCTCGGTGCGGCGGAGCTTTGTGGACCTGGAACTGTGGCGATGGGCCGCGGCGCTTGGGCTGCTGATCCTCCTGGCGGAGTGGTGGTACTATCACAAACGGACAGTCTAACGATGGGCGCGCTTCGGAAGCTCTTCTCCGCAACGAAAACCGGCCCCGTGCGGGCCGCGGCGGGATGGGGGCTCGCCGCGTTGGTGGTCTGGACGGCGTGGACGCCCGGATGCGGCGGCCGCCCGTCGCGGGTTGTGGTCTACGCCGCCCAGGACCAAGTCTACGCCGAGCCGATCCTGAAGGACTTCGAGGACCGCGCCGGCGTTTCAGTCGCGGCGGTCTACGACAGCGAGGCAGTCAAGACCGTGGGGCTGGCCAATCGAATTTTGGCCGAGAAAAATTATCCCCAGTGCGACGTCTTCTGGGGCAACGAAGAGCTGCGCGCCCGCCAGTTGGCGGCGGCGGGCGCGTTCCGCGAAACCAACGGATGGGTCGCCTTCGGCTACCGTTCCCGCCGGATCGTCGTCAACACCAACCTCCTGGATCCGGCCCGCGCCCCCCGGTCGCTCCTGGAGCTGACCAACGCCGCCTGGCGCGGCAAGGTCGCTCTGGCCTATCCCCTCTTCGGAACCACAGCCGCCCATTTCGCCGCCTTGCGCCAGCTCTGGGGCCCGGCGCAGTGGGAGCGATGGTGCCGCGCCCTGGCGGCGAACAAGCCTTTCGTCGTGGACGGCAACTCGGCGGTCGCCCGTCTTGTGGCGCGCGGGGAGGCGCAGCTCGGCCTGACCGATTCGGACGACATTGCGGCGGTCCGTCGGGGCGGCGCGCCGGTGATTTCCCTGCCGATGAACGAGGAGACTCTGCTTATCCCCAACACCGTCGCGGTGATCCGCAACGCCCCCCATCCGGAAGCGGCCGACCGCCTGATGCGGTTCCTGAGCTCGGCCCGGGTCGTTCGTCGGCTGGTCCGCGCAGGCGCTCTGGAGGGGGCTTCGAAAAAGGAAGTCAAGATTCGCACCCTTGCTCCGGATTGGGGCGCGCTGCTGGCGGAGCTGGATGAGACGACCGAGCGCCTGAGCGCCATTTTCCTTCGATGAGGCGAACGGGGAAATAAAGAGATGATCTGGCGGTTGACAGCAAACAGCGCGGCGTTGGCCCTGGCGGCCACGGCCGCGGCGGCGGCGTGGGGCGCGGCGGTCGCTCTCTTCGCCGCCGGGCTGCCGCGCCGTTTGCGCCGGCTTGTCTATCTTGCCGCCGCAGTCTGTTTCATGCTGCCCCCGTTCTGGACGGCGGACTGCTGGATGGCCCTGGCCGGCCGGCGCGGCCCGTGGACGCAGCTCTTGCCCTGGAGCCTCTATTCCTTCGGCGGCGCGGCATGGACGCTGGGGCTGATGCTGTGGCCGATCCCGGCGGCGGCGTTGTGGGCGGGGTGGCGCGTCGTGGAGGCGGAGCATTTCGAAGTCGAGCCCGGTCTCGCAGGATTCCGCGCGCTGGGGCGTTTCCTGCTGCCTGCGGCCGCGCCTGCGTTAGGGGCGGGACTGGCGTTGACCTTCGTGGCGGCGCTCAATCAGTTCGCCGTGCCTTCCCTGCTTCAGACGCCGGTCCTGACGGCCGAGCTGTGGCGGCGTTTCAGCTCGAGCTACGACTATCAGGCCGCGCTCTTGGGCGGCCTGCCTCTGGCCGCCGCCGCCTTAGCGTTTGCGCTGGCCTGCCGCCGCGCGCCGATTTCCTGGCCCCGGCGAAGCGGACGGGAATGGGATCGTC
>JAGHDA010000429.1 GCA_021160185.1 Verrucomicrobiota bacterium | reverse complement strand
GCCGGCGAGGAACGTCGTGCGCGCGATCGCTTCGCGGAGGGAAAGTTCGCGCCGGTAATCCGTGGCCGCCGGAAGGTCGCCGAACTCCAGGAACAAGTCGCCCAGAGGCTGATAGGGCATCTGGCGGAGGGGCTTGGCCATCATCTTCTTGCCGATCAGATCGAAGGCTTCCCGGTGCTTTCCGGCGAAGATCAGCCGCCTCGCCTCGGGCAGCGCCTCGAGGGCCTCCGGGTTGCTGGGATCGTACGGCCCGCCCGCCCAGAGCGTGTCCTCGTTGAGCTGGAGGCGTTCACGGCCGACCTTGCCGAATACCATCGCCCCCAGGCGGCCGTTGCCCACGGGCAGCGCCTCGGTCCATTTGGCGGCCGGCCGCCGGTACCACAAGCTCAGCGGATCCGTGGGAGAGCGAGCCTTGCTTGAAGATTCGCCGCGGGAGGCGGCGGGCGCGCGGCCGCCCTGCCCGCGCCCGAGGGCTTCGTCCGAATCGGAAGCGGCCCCCGCCGCGCCGCCCCACGCCCCCAGGACGAGCGCGAGGATTGCGAATCGGGCTATATTCTTCATCATGCGAAGCATCCTCATGATGGAGGCGGCGGCGGTCAAGCCCCGGAGCCGGGAGGGGCGGTTGAACGTTGTTCAACGCGGAGGGCTGGGATAAGGTTCCGCTTAGTTGAGGCGCTCCGGGCGCGCCGGAGCGGCAGGCGGATATGAGCCATTATCTGGATTTCGAAAAGCCGGTCATCGAGCTGCAACACAAGCTGGAGGAGCTGAGGGAGCAGGCTCGCGAGCGCGGGTTGGAGGCGCGGTTGGGAGAGGAGATCGCCCGAATGGAGAAGAAACTGGAGGAAACCAGGCGGGCGGTGTACGCCAAGCTGACGCCGTGGCAGCGCGTGCAATTGGCGCGACACCCTCAACGGCCCTACACGCTGGATTACGTGAGCCGCATCTTCACCGACTTTGAAGAGCTGCACGGCGACCGACTGTTTGCGGACGACCAGGCCGTGATAGCCGGGCTCGCCAGGCTGGAGGGCCGGCCGGTGATGGTGATCGGCACGCAGAAAGGCCGGGACACCAAGGAAAACATCCGGCGCAACTTCGGCTGCGCCCACCCGGAGGGCTACCGCAAGGCGCTGCGGCTGATGCGCCTGGCCGACAAATTCAACTTGCCCATCTTCACGTTCATCGACACCGCGGGCGCTTACCCCGGCGTGGGCGCGGAGGAGCGTCACATCGCTGAAGCCATCGCGGTGAACCTTCGGGAAATGACCCTCATCGAATCGCCGATCATCGCCACGATCATCGGGGAAGGCGGCTCGGGCGGCGCGTTGGGGCTGGCGGTGGCCGACTGCGTGTTGATCCTCGAAAACGCCTACTACTCGGTCATCAGTCCCGAGGGATGCGCGGCCATCCTGTGGAAAGACCGGGCCGCCGCGCCGAAAGCGGCCGAGGCGTTGAAGATCACCGCCCGCGATCTTTTGAAACTGGGATTGGTGGACGAGGTCACGCCCGAGCCGCTCGGCGGCGCGCACAACGATCCGGACGCCGCGGCCGCGCGGTTGAAGGAGGCGCTGATGCGACGGTTGGAAGAGGTTTCCCGCCTCGCCCCGGAGGAGCGGCTCCGGAGGCGGTACAACAAATTCCGCGCCTTCGGCCGGTGGCAAGAACCGAAACAAACCGAGGCGGCCGCCCGCCCGCCCCGCGCCGAGGCGGCTCCCAAGCCGAAACGGAAAAGGGCTTCCTGATGAAGTGGCATCCGATTGTTTTTGAGCCGATTTTCAAGGAGCGCATCTGGGGCGACCGCCGCCTCGAGACCGTCTACGGCAAGCCGCTGCCGCCGGGGCTTCCGATCGGCGAATCATGGGAGATCGCCGATCGGCCCGAGGGCGAAAGCCGCGTCCGGAACGGCCCGTTGGCCGGCAACACCCTGCGCTGGCTGATGGAAAAGCATCAGGCCGAGCTGCTCGGCGAAGCGGCGCCGTGCAACGGGCGGTTTCCGCTTCTAGTAAAGATACTCGACGCTCAAGACGTTCTTTCGCTCCAGGTCCATCCGCCGCCTGAGGCGGCCGCCCGCCTGGGCGGCGAGCCGAAGACCGAGATGTGGTACATCGCCGACGCCGAGCCGGGGGCGCATCTGCTTGTGGGCCTCAAACGCGGCGTGACCCGGGAAGTCTTCGAACGAAAGCTCCGGGACGGAACCGCCGCGGAATGCGTCCACCGCGTGGCGGTTCGGCCGCGCGACGCAATGTTTCTGCCCAGCGGCCGGGTGCACGCGATCGGGGCCGGGCTGTTGATCTACGAAATCCAGCAGAATTCGGACACCACTTACCGCGTGTTCGATTGGAACCGCGTAGGAGCGGACGGCAAGCCGCGGCCGCTGCACATTCGGGAAGCCTTGGAAAGCATTCGTTTCGACGACGTCGAGCCAGGCCTGGTCGACGCGCCGGAGCGTCGCGAGGGAAACGTGATCCGCAGGGAACTGGTAAAGGATGCGCTCTTCGAGGCAAGCGAAGAGCGCGCCGCCGCGCCCGTCCTCCGTCCGTTAGGGGACGGCCGCCGCCCGTGGATCGCGCCTGCCTCAAGGGAGAAGCCCAAATCGGCGAGGCCGGCGGCGACGGAGTTTCCCTCAAGCCGGGAGAGTTCGCCCTGATTCCGGCCGTATTGCGGACCGAGCTGCGGGCTCCCGCCGGGGCGGCGTGGTTGCTTGCCGCGCCGGGGCTGCCCTGAGCCGGCCGCCGGAGTCTATTTCTTCGAGGCTCCTTGGGGGGACCACTCCGCAAAGCGCTCGATTTCCACCTTGCAGGGGCCCCGGGTTTGCCAACGGGCGTTGGAATTGTATTCCCAGTCGAGAAAGTCGGAGCCCCCGCCGCTCACGGTCGTGATCAGATACCGGCAATCCCGATAGCCGATCGAAGCCGCCTGGTCCGCCGGCCTGGCCAGGAGCGCGCGCCCTCTGGAGG
>JAGHDA010000466.1 GCA_021160185.1 Verrucomicrobiota bacterium | reverse complement strand
TTCATGACCTTCCCGCCTACGCGCATCTCGACGGGCTTCCTGGGCGGGGCGGCGACCGGAAAAGTTCTGGAGCGGGTGAAGGGAATCGAACCCTCGTCTCAGGCTTGGGAAGCCCGCGTTCTACCATTGAACCACACCCGCTCCCTCTACAGCGCTTCTCCTAGCACAATCGCTCCTTGCCGCGCAAGAGAAAAACGCTTTTCCGAGACGCCGCGGGAGCCGGCTGGATGCGCCTCCTCTCCCGCCGGCTGTTCTTCAGCCCAGGCGGGTTCTCGTGAATGTTCGCGGGGCGGGCGATAGGCGCCGGCGAGCCGGCGGTTTGGGAATTCCTGGAAAACCGGCGGTTGACAGGGCGCAAACCGCGTCTATAATTGCCGCCTTGTTGTTGGGAATTGAGAAATAGCAATCTATGCCGAACACACTTTCAGCTGAACGGCGGGTTCGAAAAAGCGAGCAGCGCAGGGAGCGGAACCGAAGCGTGAAGTCCAAGCTCCGCACCCTGGAGAAGAAATTCCTCGCCGCATTGGACGGCGGCGATCGGCAAAACGCCGAAGCGGCGCTCCGCGGCGCGGTCTCCGCGCTCGACAAGGCCGCCAAGGGCGGCGTGATCCATTGGGCGAAGGCGGACCGCAAAAAATCCCGCCTGGCCGCCAAGCTGAACAAGGCCTTCGCGGCGACGGACTGAGCCGCGCCTGATCGCCTGCTTGCCTCCGCCGGAGCCCTTCCGGCGGACTCTTTTTTAACTTCTGACGGCGCGCCGAGAGGCCCGGAGCCGCGTCTGCCGGGACGGCGGCTTCCAGCAGCGGTTGAAAAAAATTCGTTTTTTCAGTTGACGCCGCGGCGGCGGCCGGGCATCGTGCAAACGTTCGTATAAAACATACGATTGAATCGATGGCTCGACCCGACACGCGCGAACGCATCCTCCAGGCCGCCGAACGGCTTTTCGCCGAACGCGGTTTCGCCGAGACGTCGGTGCGAGCCATCACCGCCGAGGCGGACGCGAACCTGGCGGCGGTGCACTATCATTTTTCCTCCAAGGAAAATCTCCTGGAGGAAGTTCTCTTGCGACGGATCGGGCCGATCGCCCGCCGGCGGCTGGAGTTGCTGGACGCCCTCGAGCGTGAGCGGGGAGAGCGGCCCGCCCCGGTGGAGAAGATCCTTGAGGCGTTGATTCGTCCTCTTTTCGAGCTCGGCCCTCGATCGAGCGGAGAGAGGCGGCGGCTGGCGCGGCTCTTCGGGCGCGCGTTCCTCGAGGAAAGCGCGCCCGGATCCAAGCGAGCCCTGCGGCGGCTCGAACGCGCCTATCGCCGGTTTTATGCCGCGTTCCGGAAAGCGCTCCCGGAGTTGCCGGAGGAAACCCTGCACTGGCGCGTGCATTTTATCTTCAAGAGCCTTCCGTCCGCTTTCCTGAATCCGATGCGGTTCCATCCGGCGGGAAACTGCGACTTGAGCGGGCGGGCTTTTTCGGACGCCCGCGCCCAAGAGCGGCTTCAGCGGGAGTGGATCGCCTTCGCGGCGGCCGGCCTTCGCGCCGCCGCCCCGAACCGGGAAGAGGAGAAGGAAGGAGGCGCGTCCCCATGAAGGCCCGATTTGGAGCGGCCCTTCTTTTAGCGGCGCTGGCCGGCTGCTCCACGCCGCCTCCGAAGAGAAGCGTCCAGCGGCTCCCGACGCCTCCGACCTGGAGCGCCGCGGGGCGGACCAACGGTTTTGCGGAAGGGGCGTGGTGGCGGGATTTGGGCAGCCCGAAGCTCGCGGCCGCGGTGGAGGAGGCCCTCCGGCGCAATCACGACCTAAAGGCGGCCTGGGCGCGGCTCGACGCCGCGGCCGCTCAGGCGCGGATCGCCGGAGCTTCGTTGTACCCGCAGTTGGGCTTTTCGGCCGACGCGCGGCGGCAGCAGCAGGTTTTCGTGGGGCTGCCTATCCCCGGCCGGGAAGGGAGCGTGCTCAAGTCTCTTTCCAGCTCCCACGGGATCAATTTCAACGTGAGTTGGGAGCTGGACGTGTGGGGGCGGGTGCGGGCGGCCAAACGCGCCGCCGCCGCCGACTTCCAAGCCGCTCAGGAGGACTACCGGGCCGCGATGGCGTCCTTGGCGGCGCAGACGGCCAAGGCCTGGATCGCCGCGGTCGAGGCGCGCAAGCAGCTCGAGCTGGCCCAGGCCACCGCCGCGATATTCGAGAGGACCGCGCGCCAGGTGCGCCGACGCTATGAGCGCGGCCTTCGCGGCGCGCTGGACTTGCGGACGGCGCTGCACAACGCCGAGTCCGCTCGGGCGACCGTGGCGGCGCGACGCGCGGCGCGGGACGCCGCCCTCCGCCGTTTGGAGACGCTTCTAGGCCGCTACCCGGGAGGGACGCTGCCGCTGGAGGAGGATTTGCCTCGGGGGCTCAAGCCGATCCCCGCCGGGCTGCCGAGCGAACTGCTCGGCCGTCGCCCGGACGTGGCGGCGGCGGAGCGGCGGCTGGCCGCGGCCCTGGAGCGGGTCAAGGAAGCCAAGCGCGCCTTTCTGCCGAGCATCAGTCTCACGGCGACGGGGGGGCGGGCCAGCAGCCGCCTCGAAGACCTGGTCAAGGACGAGGTGACGATTTGGGCTCTTGCGGGGAACCTGGCGCAGCCGCTCTTCCAAGGCGGGCGGCTGCGGGCGAATCTGAGCCTGAACCGGCCCAACGCCCGGCAGGCGCTGGAGCGCTATCTTTCGACCGCCCTGAC
>JAGHDA010000148.1 GCA_021160185.1 Verrucomicrobiota bacterium | reverse complement strand
GAAGAAGCGTAAGCTGGGGCGCGCTGGCGCGCGCCGCGGCGCAAATCGTCCTGCTCATGGGCGGCTTTCTCGCCGCCGTTGGAATCGCCGTCTTCACCCGCCGCGAGCTGGCGACGGCCCAAGGCCGAGGATAGTCATCCGATGAACACGCTGCGAAAGTCCCGACTCTACAAAGCGGCCCTGCTCCTGCTCGCCGCGCTGTTCCTCGTCGGGGCTTCCGGCCTTCAGCGCTCGCTCAACCGCATGCGGGCCGAGCTGGGGCTTACGCGCGTCGAGCCGCTGGAAAACGCCCCGCCCCTGCTGGTCTTCACCACCGTCGTCCTGGGCGGCTTCCGCGGCCTGATCGCCAACGCCCTGTGGGTCCGGCTGATGGATCTTCAGGACCAGGGCAAGTACTTCGAGATGGTCCAGCTCTCGGACTGGATCACCAAGCTCGAGCCGCACATTCCCACCGTGTGGGTGGTGGCGGCTTGGAACATGTCCTACAACATCTCGGTCAAGTTCAGCGACCCTCCCGACCGCTGGCGCTGGGTCCAGAAAGGCATCGAGCTGCTCCGGGACGAAGGTCTCAAATACAACCCGCACAACGTCGAGATCTATCGGGAACTGGCCTGGCATTTTCAGCACAAGCTGGGCTACTTCCTCGACGACGCGCACCTCTACTATAAAGCCCAATGGGCCAAGATGATGGAGGAAGTCCTCGGCGAGGGCCGCCCCGACTGGGAGGAACTGCTGCATCCAAAAACCAAGGAGGCCAAGGAACGGGTCCGCAAGCTGCGGGAAACGTACAAGCTGGACCCGGCGGTCATGAAGGAAGTCGACGACACCTACGGCCCCCTCGAATGGCGGCTGCCCGAGGCCCACGCCATTTATTGGGCCTACTTGGGCCTCAAAAATGCGAAGACCGACCAGCAGCTCATCAAGCTGCGCCGGATCATCTACCAGTCCATGCAAATGGCTTTCCGCCGGGGCAGGCTCATCAAGCTCGGCTTCGAAGACAGGATCGAATTCGGCCCTAACCTGGACATCATCCCCAAGGTCAACAAGGCCTATGAACAAATGATGAAGGAGGAAAAAGAGCCGGCGATGCTTCAAAGCATCCGCAACGGCCACAAGAACTTCCTCCGCGACGCCGTCTATTTTCTCTACGTCCACAACCGCCTGCGAGAGGCCCGCCAGTGGCTCGATACGCTCAAGAAAAAGTACCCGAACGACCCGACCGCGAAGATGACCCTCGAAGAATACGCCCTCAGCCGCGTGGGCGAGGACGTCCGCGAGACGGACATGAACCGGACGATTTCGAACATCCGCGGGGCGTTGACGCGGGCCTTTTTCGCCCTGGCGATCGGCCAGGACGACGAAGCGGCCGGCTACACCCTGTTGGCGCGTCGGATCTGGGAGCGCTACATGCAGCGCATCGGCAACGCGCCCAGCCAGCGGCAGAGGGTGGGCTTGCCGCCCTTCGAGAATATGCGCCAGCAGGTGCTCCAGGACTTGCTCGATCCCCAGCGCGGATTCATTCCGCCGCTTGCCGCCAGGCTTCGCACCAAGCTGGGCCTGCCCGCCGCGCCGGGGCCCGGAGCGACCAACACGCCGCCCGCCAAGCCCGCGCCGGCCGGCCCGGCCTCCACCAACGCGCCGTCAAGCTCCGGCGGAGAATAGCCCCCGGCGAACGGCCGCAATTTTTCGCGCCCAGCCGACCCTTCGCGCTGGCGCGAGCCCGTCCGCTTGTGCTAAGCCAATCGCCCGTGAGCGCACAACTCGTTCTGAGCTGCGGCGAGCCGCGAAGGATCGGCTTCATCTCCACCCGCTTCCACGGGACCGACGGCGTGACCCTCGAAGCGCGCAAATGGGCGGAGATCCTGACCGACATGGGCCACGAATGCTACTGGATGGCCGGCCAGCTCGACACCCCGCCAAAACAAAGCCACCATGTGCCGCTGGCCTTCTTCCGCCATCCCGAAATCCTCGAGCTCCAAAATGAGCTTTTCGGGAACACGCGCCGGACGCGCGCGATCACTAACCGCATCCAGGAAATCAAGAACCTCCTCAAAGACGAAATCTACCACTTCATTGAGCGTTTTCACATCCAGCTCCTCATCCCCGAAAACGCGCTTTCGATCCCGATGCACGTCCCCCTTGGCCTGGCGATCACCGAAGTCATCGCCGAGACCGGCATCCCGACAATCGCCCACCACCATGATTTCGCTTGGGAACGGGACCGCTTCGTGACTTCCGCGGTGAACGACTATCTTCGAGCGGCGTTCCCCGGCGCGCTGCCCAACGTGGAGCATGTGGTAATCAATTCGATGGCGCAAAAGGAGCTGGCCCGACGCTGCAGCCTGCCCTCCGCCGTCATTCCCAACGTCCTCCACTTCGAGCAGCCCCCTCCGGGCATCGACGACTACAACGCCGACTTCCGCAAGGAAATCGGCCTGAAGGAAGACGACATCCTGATCCTCCAACCGACCCGGGTGGTAGCCCGCAAAGGCATCGAACACGCCATCGACCTGACGCGCCGACTGCGCGATCCCCGAGCCAAGCTGGTCCTCTCCCATCCCGCCGGCGACGAGGGCGACGCCTACGTGCAGATGCTTCGGGAGCGGATCGAAGACGCCCAGATCGAGGTCTGCTTCATCGCCGACCGGGTCGGGCTGCGCCGCGGCGTCAACCCCGACGGCAAAAAGATTTACACGCTCTTCGACGTCTACCCCCACGCGGACCTCGTCACCTACCCCAGCCTGTATGAGGGGTTCGGCAACGCCTTCCTCGAAGCGATCTACTTCGGCAAGCCGGTCATGGTCAACACCTACGCCGTGTATTCGCGGGACATCGCCCCGCTCGGCTTCAAGACGATCACCATGCGCCAACTCGTCAGCCGCAATGTGGTGGAGCTGGCCAAGAGAGCGCTAACCAACGAGGCCCTCCGGAAGGAATGGGCCGAAACCAACTACCGCCTTGCGCTCAAGTATTTTTCCTACACCGTGGCGCGCCGCAAGCTCCTGGCCCGGCTGGCCAACCTCTTCGGCGAAGCGATCTGATCGCGGGGACGCCAGGCCCCGCCGCCCGCCCGTCTCTCTAGAAGGAAAGACCTTCCTCCGGCGGCCGCCTCAGCGCGCCACGCGCAGTTCGGCCCAGTACGCCGCCTCGTAACGCCAGCCGTTGGCCGCGTTCCACACCTCGATCTTCACCGAGTCCTGACCGGCCCACGGGGAAAGGTCGATCGCCTTCTCGAGCCAGCCCTCCTTGGCGGTGTCGGGACCGACCGGAGTTCGGAGAATCTCCTTGCCGTTGACCCGCACAGCCAACTCCCAGTCTCCGCGGGGATCGTGGGCGCAGACCAGGCGGAGGACCGGCCGGCGCGCTCCGGCGAGCGAGCCCGCCCACGCCATCACGCACGGGACCTGCTCGCTGACCGGGTGGGTCAGGAAAACATTCCGGCGGCCTCGGAACTTGGCGCGCAGTCCGGGATCCATGCTCCGGCCGCAACGAACCAACCGCCAGCCTGGGAAGCGCCGGGAGAAGGCCTTGCGGAGCTGCGCCGCGGCGGAATCCACGCGGATCTTGGCCGCCTCCTCGGGCGTGTAGCGAACGCCCAGCGGCGGCCCCGGCGCCCAGCATTGCTCCAGCGGGCTGGGCTTCGGCCGCTGCGCGGGGATCAAAAAAGTCTCTTCCGGCTCGCTCGCCACCCTGCCGCCGTAGCGCAGAACCGCTTGCCGGGCCAGCCGCTCGCACACAGCCGTGAGCTTGGCGAAGTTGTAAGCCGTGTGGCTGAAGACCGCGTTGGTGTCGAGGGCGGAGACGAAGCGCTTGGGAATCCCCGAACGGCCCAGGATCGTCCCCACCACGCCGCCGGCGCTGGAGGGATTGCAGTCTGAATCCTGGCCGCAGCGGGTGGCGATCTTGATGGTCCGCTCCAGGTCGCCTCCGCCGTAGAGCAGTCCGATGACCACGTAAGCCCCGTTGATCTTTGCGTCGATGTCAAAATCCGAGTCGGGCCCGGAGCAACTGAATCGCCGGTAGGCGGGATTGCGATGGTATTTGCGCTCCACTTCCTGCCAGGTTCGCGTCCAATCCTCCGGGTACTGCCGATGCCATCGGAGCACGTCCCGAACAGCCTCGGCATACTGGCTGCCGTGGGGAATGCAGGCCAACCCGGCGCGCACCACCTTCTCCACGTTGGTCTCGAAGAAAGCGGCGGCGTACATGCCGCTTATGAATTGTCCCCCGTAAAGCCCGTCGCCGTAATTCATCAAGCGGCCGAATTTCTCCCCCAACTCGATCGCCGCCTGGGGCAGGCCCGGGCAGATCAGGCCGGCGTAGTCCGCCTCGATTTGATAATCGATGTCGTCCGCATGCCGGTTGAACTTGGGATGGCCCGAGTCCGGAGGGGCGATGCCGGCGCGCAGGTTTTCCCTGCCCGCATTGTTCGCATGCCACAAAGGATAGCGGCTGTTGGCGAAATCGATGCCCGCCTGCCGGATCGACACATCCCAACCGTAGAGCTCCAGCGTGCGCAGGAAGGTCATCTCCACATAAATGTCGTCTTGGTGAAACTGGTTGATCATCTCCGGCTTCCACTTCGGAAGCTTCTCCTCGGGGATGATCTTGCCTTGCCAGCGGAATTCAGTGGGGCCGCCCCACCCCACGCCGGCCATTTGGCCCAGCCAACCGCCGACCATCTTGTCCCGGTAGGTCTTCAACGGCAGGGCGCGATAGGCCTCGGCGGCGCCCAGCGTTCCCAGCCCGCACACCGTCGCCGCGGCCCACAGCCGCCACGCCTTGACACAAAGTCTTCGCTTCATCATAGCCTCCGATCGTTTCGGGTTTGTGCGCTTTCCGGAGCGAAGCCTAAAGCGCCGCCGCCGGCCATGCAAGCGGGTTCCGAAACCGCCGCGAACAACACGGCTCCGCCTCCCGCAATCCGACGCTGCGGCAGGCTTAACCGGGTGGAATTTCGCGGAGGAGCGGGCCTCAGGCGGTTTCCTGAATCCCAAGCTCTTTCAAGGTGCGGCGGAGCCACTCGAGGGATTTTTCGATCATCGGACCGCCCGCCCCTTCGCATTCCATGCTCAGGACGCCTTCATAGCCCGCGTCCCGGAGAATCTCCAGGCAGCGGCGGATGTTGTCCGCGTTGACGCCTTCGCCGATGGAGCAGTGACTGACGGCGATGCCGGTCAGCTCTCCGCGCGCGGCTTTGGCCAGGCTTTCGCTCACATCCTTGACATGCACGTGGTTCACCCGGTCGCGGAAGCGGCGGAGGAAGGCGACCGGGTCCTGGCCCGCGATGAAGGTGTTGCCGGTGTCCATGTTGAGCCGGAGAAAGGGCGAGTCGGCGAAGCCCAGCATCCGTTCCATGAACTCGGGCTTGGTGGTGAAATGGCCGTGGGGTTCGATGTTGATCGTGATTTCATACGCCTCAGCCAACGGGACGAGCCGGCGATAGATCCGCTCCATGTGGGCCATCGCCTCTTCCTCGGTCATCGCCGCGGGCGGATAGCGGTCGTCGGTGGTGTCGACGCGCGGGCACCCGGCCAGCTTGGCCCATTGGAGAGTGTGTCGGATGTACTCGAAGCCAAGGCTCGCCCCTTCGGGCAGGGAGATGGGAAAGGCGGCGTCGATCTGGGAAAGCTGAATGCCGTATTGATCGAGCTTGCGGCGCATCTGGAGCGGATCTTCCCAAAGGGCAATGTGCGGCTGGTAGCCGAGCCCGTGAATCCAGCTCACGCCGTCGATCGCCCCGCATTCGATGTAACGCACTTCATGCTCTTTGGCCCACTGGAGGCATTGTTCGAAGCTCCAGTAGCTGCTGTTGAATGCGTCAGTGTGAAATCCGATTTTCATGGCTTTTTCGCTCTCTCCTTTGCTTACGATTCCTCCCGGCTCAATGGACCCGCAGTCGAGCGTAAAAAAGCCTCGCCCCGCCCGCAACTCCGAAGCCCCAAATCCGCAGGCGGCGCCCCTGCGGCCTCGCAAGGGCCGCCCCCCGGCTTCCTTGCCTCGACAGCCGCGCAGGGAGCCCCTCCGCGGCTGGGACTCCGAGCGCTCTCTGTGTTTCGTTTGACAGGGCGCGTCGAATTGCCACAGTACAAAACAGACTCACGCAAGTCGGCCCAGGCTTTCAGTCTTGCCTCCCGCTTGCGGCGGCCCGGGAGAAAAAGACAAGAACCAAAGAAAGGAGCGAACGTCATGCAAAACAGTCCCCATCCTTCGCTTCCGGCCCTCCGCGCCGGGAGCGGCTTGAAAACAGGCCTCCTGCTGGCCTGCGCGGCCTGGTGCCTCCTGGCCCCGGCCCGCGGCGGCTTGACCCACCGTTACCCGTTCGACGCGGACGGCTCCGACGTCGTAGGGGGCGCGGATGCGATCTTCGAGGGCAGCGCTTTCATTGAAAACGGCGGCGTCGTCCTCAGCGGTTTCGACGACACCTACGTGGAGTTGCCCGGCGGGCTTCTCTCGGCGCTCACCAATGTGACGATCGAAGCGTGGGTCCTGTGGCAAGGGCCGGAGGGCCAGACCTGGTCGCGGATCTTCGACTTCGGGGCCAGCGACGCGGGCGAGGATCAACAAGGCTCCGGAACCAGCTTCTGCTTCTTCACCCCCTCCAACGGATCAGGCCTTGCCCAATTCTCCGTGTGGCCCGGATCGGGATATCAATCTGACGACCTCACCGCCCCGCAGCTTCCGGCCGATCAACTCACGCACATCGCGTGTTGTTTCGACGCCGCGAACGGGACGGCAACCCTTTACATCGACGGCCAACGCGTCGCCTCCAAGGCCGCGGTCAACTCCCTCCACAACGTCCAGGACGTGAACAACTGGCTCGGGCGATCGCAATTCATAGCCGATCCTCCATGGAACGGGACGATCTACGAG
>JAGHDA010000221.1 GCA_021160185.1 Verrucomicrobiota bacterium | reverse complement strand
GGGCGGCGGGGCGGCCTTGGGCTCCTCGCCCGGCACGGCCTTCCGCTCCATCCACCGCGCCCGGTCGCACAGGAAGATCTGGTCCGGCAAATAGCGGCTTCGGGCGAAGCGGAGAGGGAACCGAGTGGGCAGCCGCTCGCGAAGGAGAATATCGGCCGCGAACCGGGCCCACTCGAACTCGCGCCCTTGGATGACATCGGCCAGGAAGCGGGCGTTGGTGGTTTCCTGCGTGAGATAGATGGCCGCGACCGGTTTGTATTCATCGTTTATCCTGTAGAAATCCGGATCGACCTTCATGGGGACCCAGAGGCAGGTTCGCTCGCCATACCACGCCACAGCCCAGGGAATGTCGCTCAGCATCCATTCTTTCTCTCCGATCAGCTCCGCGTTCTCCACGATCCACTTGGGGTAGTAGGGCGGATAGGAAATAGGAATCTGTCGCGGAGGCAGAAAGCGAACCAGCAGCGGCACAGCGGCCAGGAAGATAAAGACGCTCTTGAGAAACTGGCGCAGCTCGGGGATGGGAAGCTCCATCTGGTCCAGGATCACGCTCAGCAACGCGGCTCCGTAGAGGAGAATCAGGGGGCTGAGCAGGATCAGCAGGTTTTCGGTGTTGATCTCCCGCACGTCATCGCTCAAGTGGGTCCGGCCCAGAGCCTGGGCGAACACAAGCGCGCCCAGGGCCAGCAGGAGAAACACGCGAAGGCGATTGACCGAAGGATTGCGGAACCGAAGCATCAGCCCCGCAAGGAAAAGCCCGCCCAACCAATGGCCTCCAAGTCGAGGCAAGTCCTCAAGCGTCATCCGCTCGCCGCTTTGGACCATCTTCCGGAAATAATCCCTGAACCCGATCGCTTCCAGGTCAAGGTCCATCGACCGCTCGATCCGGGTCCCGCGGAAGAAGAGCGTCTGGTCGTCGGGGGCGTAGCCCGGAACGCCGAAAAGCGTTCCGCTGCATTGGTAGTTGCGGACAAGCCAGGGGGCGACCAGGAGCGTCGCGGTCAGCAGAAGCGTCGGAATAAAAACCCGCCGGGCTCCGCGCAGGTAGAACAAGGAAAAAAGCAACACGGGAACCAAAAGCGAGAGCGTCGCATACCGCGTCAACCCCGCCACTCCCAGGACCGCGCCGATGAGCGCGCCGCGGCCGGCGAACCACAGTCTGCCGTAGTCCCTAAGGCGGCGCGCTTCCTCCACGCCGACAAGAAGCCGGATCAAGCACACGATCCAGAAGATGACGAGCATCGTAGAGAGACCGGAAGCGCTGAAGCGCCACAGCACGTCCGAAACCGCCATCATAGCCGCCGCCAACGCGCCCACTTCCGGATCGAACAGGCGCCGCCCCAACCGGTAGATCATGAGCAGCGTCGCGAAGAAAAGGAGCTGATTGAAAATTGCGATGAGCACTTCGGGCTGGTAGCGCCAGATCAACTCCTTGATCTCGAAATCGAAGGGCAGAATCTTCATCAGGCCCGCCAACACCAAGGGATACACCGGCGGCTGGGTCAGGTCCGGCTGCAACGGTTTCAAGGCGGCTTCCCGGCCGAGTTTTTCCTCCACCAGCCGAAGCGCAAGGGGGCTGAGACAGCGCGTGGCAAACCCGTCTCCCCGGGCCAGATTGCGCGCGACATGGGCCGCCTGCATCGCCTCGGGCGAGTAGAAGTTGCGAAACTCGTGAACGTCGAACCACCACCCCAACGCAATCAGCGCCAGGACGGAAGCGAGCCCCTTGATGAGGCGAACCCCTCCGCCCAGCTCCAGCGCATGGATCAGCTCCAGAACTCTCGGCATGCTTCATTCCTCCGCCCCGGACGGTCGGCGTCCGCGTCGCCCCGGGGAGCCAACTTGTCCAGGCCGTATTCCCTCAGCTTTCGGTGAAGGGTGCGCCGGCTGATGCCCACCTTTTGGGCCGCCAGCTTGCGGTTGCCGCCCGTCTCCCTCAGGGCGCGCATAATGAGCTGTTTCTCCGCCTCGCGCAAGGTCAGGTCGTTCCGGGTCAAGACCGCTTCCGCCCTCGCGGGCGCCGGCCCTGCCGTCGCGCCGCGGACTTCGGGCGGAAGGTCGGCCGGGGTGATGCGGTCCCCGCGGCAGAGAGCCACGGCGCGCTCGACCGCATTGCGCAGCTCCCGCACGTTGGCCGGCCAATCATATTGGATGAGAGCCTCCATCGCCTCGGCGGTAAAATCCTTCACCGGCTTGCCGTAGGCGGCGGCGATTTCCCGGAGAAAATGCATCGCCAGCAAGGGCACGTCGCCTTTCCGCTCCCGCAAGGGCGGCAACCAAATCTCCACCACGCGCAGGCGATAATAAAGGTCGTCGCGGAACTTGCCTTCGCGGACGAGCTTGGCCAGGTCCTTGTTGGTGGCCGTCACCAGCCGCACGTCCACATGGATGGTCTTGTTCGAGCCGAGCCGCTCGAAAGAACGCTCGCCCAGCACGCGAAGCAGCTTGACCTGCGTGCTCGCGTCGATTTCGCCGATCTCGTCCAGGAACAAGGTGCCGCCGTGGGCCTGCTCGAAGCGGCCGATCCGCCGCTCATGCGCGCCGGTGAACGCGCCTTTTTCATGGCCGAAGAGCTCGCTCTCCAAAAGCGAGGCCGGAAGGGCGGCGCAGTGCACCGTGACCATCGGGCGGCGGGCGCGCGGGCTGAGACGGTGAATTGCCTTGGCGATCAGCTCCTTGCCCGTGCCGCTTTCGCCCTGGATGAGGACGGTGGCTGGAGTGGGCGCGACTTGTTGGACGATCTCAAACACTTCCCGCATCTGCGGGGATTGGCCGACAATGTTTTCCAGGCCGAAGCGTTCGTCCAACTGGGTGCGGAGAACCCGATTCTCGTCTTCCAAGCGCCGCCGCTGGAGCGCCCGGGCGATGCGCATCTCCAACTCCTCGATCTGCATCCGCCCCTTGGGGATGTAGTCGTCGGCCCCCTGCTTCATCGCCTCGACCGCCAATTCCTCCGAGCCGTAAGCGGTCATCAAAATGCACACCGGCGGGCGCGTGAGCGACTTGGCCCGGGCGATCAGCTTCATCCCGTCTTCCTTGGGGAGGCGGAAATCGGTCAACACCACGTCGAACCGCTCCCGTTCGAGCAGCTCGCGCGCGCCGGCGACATCCTCGGCCACATAGATGTCGAATCGGTCTTCCAACGCGGCGCGAAGCCCTTCGCGCGTGGGCTTCTCGTCGTCCACGATCAACAGCGTCGGCTTGTCTTCCAGATCCGCGCTCATTGCGCCTTCTCCTCCCCCGCGCCGGCTTCCAAGAGCCGCGGAGCCCGCTCCGCGGCTCTTGGAAGCCGGCGCGGGGGAGGAG
>JAGHDA010000251.1 GCA_021160185.1 Verrucomicrobiota bacterium | reverse complement strand
TCTGGGCACGGTGATTGCGGAGCTGGCCAAGCGAGGCTCGCTGGCCGCCCACTCCGTCGCGCTGGGCGCGCGCCTTTCCCGCCAGCAGCTCTTCCCGCGTCTTGTCGGCGAGGAGGCCGATTGCCTCCTCAACGGCCTCTATCTGACCGACGGCGAGCGAACGGCGGATCATTTCATGGTGGTCGACCACATCGCCCCGCGCTGCGAAAGCCGCGAACACTTCAACGGCGTCCTGCTCGACCGCTCCCGGGGCGTCTTCCACGGCAGGATTCTCGTGCGGCCCCAGGCCCAGAAGACCGACGCCCGGCAGACGAACAAGAACCTGCTCCTTTCCGAAGAGGCGCGGGCGCACACCAAGCCCCAGTTGGAAATCTACGCCGACGACGTGCGCTGCACCCACGGGGCCACGGTCGGCCGGCTCAGCGCCGAGGCCCTTTTTTACCTGCGGAGCCGAGGGATCGGGCCCGAAGACGCGCGACGCTTCCTCGTCCACGCTTTCGCGGGCGAGATCCTCGAGCGCATCGGCCCGCCCGCCGTCCGCGACCGAATCCACCGCCTGGTCTGGGAGCGGCTCGCGGCGGCCGATCTGAACGCCGTTTCCGGCGCGCTCGATTGACCCCCGCCCGCCCAGGCGCGATAATTGGACGCGGAGGAGAGGCCATGTTGGACGACCTTAACGACTTGTATCAGCAGGTAATTCTGGACCACAGCCGAAACCCCCGCCATTTCGGCAAGCTGCCCGAGGCCACTCACTCGGCCCAGGGCCGCAATCCCCTTTGCGGGGACGAGCTGACCCTCTACCTCAAAATCAACGACGGGCGCGTGGAAGCCGTCTCCTTCGAAGGCTCGGGCTGCGCCATCTCCCGCGCCTCGGCCTCGCTGCTCACCGAAACGCTCCAGGGACGTCCGGTCGAGGAAGTCCGCGGCCTCTTCGAGGAGATGCACAAATTGGTCACCCACGGCCGGAGCGAAAAGCCGTTGCCTGAAAAGCTGGCTGTCTTCGCCGGGGTGCACAAATTCCCTTCCCGGGTGAAGTGCGCCATCCTGCCCTGGCACACCGCCCTGGCCGCTCTGGACAACCGCAAGGAACCGATCACCACCGAATAGCGCGTCTTTCCCGATGAACAAGGAATCCCCCCAAACCGTCTGTTTGACCCGGCACATTCAGGCCGCAATGCTTCCGATCAACGCCCGGGTCACCCTTCACGCCGGAGAAAAAGCCCGCCTCATGGAGTCCTCTCCCGACGGGTATGTGATCCTGCTCAACGGCTACACCTACCGCGTCGATCCGGAGGACGCCGACGCCCTGGGCCTGGAGCCGGGCCAAGGCGTTCGGGAAACCGGCCGGGAAAACGCGGCCGCCGCGGGCCAAGCCCCGCCCGCCGCCTCGGGAAAACCGGCGGAGGCGAAGCCGGCGGCGGCGCCCTCGTCCGATCGCTCCGCCGAGGAAGTGGAGAAAGCCGTTTGGGAGGAACTCAAAAAATGTTATGACCCGGAAATCCCAGTGAACCTGGTGGACCTGGGGTTGATCTATGACGTGCGCGTCGAGCCGATGGAGGCGAGCGGCGGGTTCCGGGTGAAAGTGCGCATGACCCTCACCGCGCCGGGCTGCGCCATGGCCCCGATGATCCAGCAGGATGTGTACAACCATGTCATGAGTTTGGGAGAAGTTCAGGAGGCCGAGGTCGAGCTGGTATGGGACCCGCCCTGGAACCAAAACATGATGAGCGAAACGGCGAGGCTCCAGCTCGGCTTGCTATAGAAACCGGCGCGGACAAGCCTCCCGTTCTTTGGATCACAATGAGGGAACAGGCCACGAAGAGGGGCTCAGAAGAACAAACCAATAAGGCGGCGGCGGAAGCTCTCCGCCCCGAAGCGATCCGCAAAGACTTTCCGGCCCTGGGCCAAACTGTGCACGGGCGCCCCCTCGTGTATCTGGACAATGCGGCCACCACGCAACGCCCCCTCGCGGTGATCGAGGCGATCCGCGGGTTTTATCTACGCGACAACGCCAACGTCCACCGCGGCTCCTACGATCTGAGCCATCGAGCCACCGAAGCGTACGAAGCCGCCCGGGCCCGCACGGCCCGGTTCCTCAACGCCGCCGAGCCGGCGGAGATCATCTTCACCCGCAACGCCACCGAGGCGATCAACCTGGCGGCCTTCAGTTGGAGCGAGCGGTTTCTCGGCCCGGGGGACGCAATCCTCCTCACCGAAATGGAACACCACAGCAATCTGGTCCCGTGGCAAATGGCCGCCCGACGCGCCGGAGCCAGGCTGCTCTTCGTCCCCGTGACCGGCCCGGAAGGCTTGCTGGACATGGACCGCGTCCAGGCGCTGCTCCGGCCGCCGGTCAAGCTTTTCGCCTTCACCCACGTCTCCAACGCCCTGGGCACGATCAACCCGGCCGCGGAGCTTTGCCGGCTGGCCCGGCAGCGGGGCATTGTCACCCTGGTGGACGCTGCCCAGAGCGCCGGGCACATGCCGTTGGACGTCCGGGAACTCGGATGCGATTTTCTCGCTCTCTCCGGCCACAAGCTTTGCGGGCCGACGGGGATCGGCGCGCTCTACGCCAAGCGCGAGCTGCTCGAGGCCATGCCTCCTTGGCAAACCGGCGGAGAAATGATCGACCAGGTGACCCTGGATCAGAGCAGTTGGGCCCCGCCCCCGCACAAGTTTGAAGCGGGCACGCCGAACATCGCCGGAGCCGTCGGCCTGGGCGCGGCCGTCGACTACCTGGAACGGATCGGCAGGGAACGCGTCTTCCGCCACGAACTGGAGCTGACGGCTTACGCCCTGGATCGGTTGAAAGAGGTCAAGGGGCTGCGCCTTTTCGGCCCGAAAACCGCTCCGCCCCACGCGGGCGCGATCAGCTTCTGCTTCGAAACGATTCACGCTCACGACGTGGTGACTTTCGTCGACCGGCTCGGCGTGGCGCTGCGGGGCGGACACCACTGCGCCCAGCCCCTCATGCGCAAGCTCGGCGTCCCCGCCACCGCGCGCGCCAGCTTCTACCTTTACAACACACGCCAGGAGGCGGACGCGTTGGTCGAAGCGCTCCAGGAAACCCGTCGCTTTTTCGGAGCCTAATAAAGCGGCCGTCTCGACGCCCGCCATGCCGGCGGCCCGCCGGCGTCATGGAGTTGACCTGAAGGCTTGCTAGCGCGAGGCTTGTCGGGAAATGGATGAATTGCGGCGAGCGGGACGGCTCTCTCCGGCCGCGCAAGCGGTTGTTCTGGCTTTTGTTTTAGCCAACGGCCTGGCTCCGGCGGTTCGGTCCGCCCAAGCGGGGGAAAAGCCGGGGCTCTTTCCCACAGAAACGGATATTGGCCGCGCGCGGGCGGGCGGCCGCCTCCCCGAGCCGCCGCAAGGTCGGAAAGCAGCCGCGGGAAACGCGAGCAACGGACAAAAGCTTCACCCATGATGGAAAAACCCAAATTAAACGGTCGAGTGGCGGTGGTGACCGGCGCAAGCCGCGGATTGGGACGGGCCATCGCCTTGGCCTTGGCTCAGGCCGGAGCGCAACTGGCGCTGCTGGCGCGCAACGAAAAACGGCTGGAAACGGTCGCCGCGGAAATCCGCGAACACGGCGGCGCAGCCGATCCTTTCCCCTGCGACGTGACTGAAGAGGCGCAGGTCAAAACAACCCGCGAACGCGTCATCGGCCGCTACGGACGCGTCCACATCCTCGTCAACAACGCCGGCATCAACCTCCGCAAGCCGGTCACCGACTTCACCCTCGCCGAGTGGCGGGCGGTGTTGGACGCCAACCTCACCGGCGCATTCCTGATGTGCCGGGAGTTTGTGCCCTACATGCGCGGCCAGGGCTACGGACGCATTCTCAACCTCACCTCCATCATGAGCCACGTGGCCCTGCCGGGGCGAACCGCCTACGCGGCGAGCAAGGCCGGCCTGCTCGGCTTCACCAAGGCCCTGGCGCTGGAGCTGGCCCGGGAAGGCATCACCGTCAACGGCATCAGCCCCGGCCCGATCGCCACGGAGATGAACAGGCCGATCCTGGACAGCGAACAACTCAACCGCCAATTCCTCCAGCGCATCCCCGTCAACCGGTGGGGCAAGGAAGCCGAGGTGGCCGCCATGGCCCTCTACCTCTGCTCGCCCGAGGCGGGCTACGTCACCGGAACCGACTTCGTCATCGACGGCGGATGGACGGCCCAATGAACTCGCCGGAGCGCGCGCTTGCGGGCAGGTGGTTCGCCACCGGCGCGCCGATCCTCCTGCGGTGGCAAGGAGAACGGATCCTCGCTCTGAACCCGGCGCCGGTCGCCAAGCTCCCCGAGCTGTGGCTCGCCCCAGCCCTGTTCGACCCGCAAATCAACGGCTTCGCGGGAACGGACTTCCAGCGGGACGATTCGGACCCCGCCGAGCTGGAGCAGGCCGCAAACCGGCTGGCGGCGAAAGGATGCGCGCGCTTCTTCCTGACGCTGGTGACCGACGATTGGCCCCGGATGCTCGAGCGGCTCCGGCGGCTGCGGTTCCTGCGGCAAGGCTCGCCGATCCTGCGCCGCGCTGTCGCCGGCTGGCATATCGAAGGGCCATTCCTCTCGGACAAGCCGGGGTTCGCCGGGGCGCACCAGGCGTCCGCAATGATCGACCCCAGCCCCGCGCGCGTCCGCGAGCTGCGCCGGGCGGCCGGGAAGGACCGGCTCCTGTTGACCCTGGCGCCCGAACGCAAAGGCGCGCTCGAATCGATCGCCGAAGCGCGGCGGCTGGGCATCCGGGTCAGCCTCGGCCATACCGACGCTTCCGCGGAGCGCATCGAAGCGGCGATCCGCGCCGGCGCCGAAGGCTTCACCCACCTGGGCAACGGCTGCCCGCCGCGCCTGGACCGGCGGGACAACATCCTCTGGCGCGCGCTTGCGCTGCGGCGCTCCCTGCGCGTGAGCTTGATCCCCGACGGGATCCACGTGGCCCCGCGCTTGTTCCGCCTCCTGCACGAGCTTTCTCCCCCCGCCCGGCTCTTTTACACCACAGACGCCATGGCCGGCGCGGACGCGCCGCCGGGCCGCTACAGCTTGGGATTCCTGGAAACGGTCGTGGGACGGGACGGGATCGCGCGGCTCCCGGGGACGGAACAATTCGCCGGATCCACCCTTGCGCCGATCGACGGCGTCTTCCGCGCGGCGCGGATGCTGGGCGTCGGCTGGCAGTCCTGTTGGGCAAGAATGAGTCGGGAAGCCGCCGCCTGGCTCGGCGTGGAAACTAACCTCGCGCCCGGAGCGCGGGCGGACTTCTGCGCCCTTCGGTTCCGGCCCGACGGCTCACTCCGCCAATTGCGCGTATTCCGAGCCGGCGAGGAGGTCCAGTAACGCCTGCCGCACCGGCTCGACTGGAAGCCGCTCCAGCCCTTCGGGCCAACGGAGAATCCGCGCATGCTCTCCCCGCGGCCGCCAGACCGCCGGATCGGTCTCCCCCCACAGCGCCAGCGCGGGCAGCCCCAACGCCGCGGCCAGATGCGTGATGCCCGAGTCGTGCCCGACAAAGGCCTCGCAGGCCGCCAGTCGCCGACCGAGCTCGACCAAGGAAAGGTTGCGCGCCGGCTCTAGGCGCTCCGCCGGCCACGCCTCGGCCGCCGCCGCCAGGCCTTCCGCGTCCGCCTCGCCGCCCACGAGCAACAGCCGGTGGGGAATTTCCTCGCTGAGCCGGGCCAGCAGCTCGGCCCACCTGGCGGCGGGCCAGTTCTTGCGCGGGCTGCCGCTGCCAGGATGGGCGGCGAGCGCGGGCCCCGGGGCGGCGCTTGGAGCCGGAGGCAGCCGCAGCCGGGGCGTGGGGTCGGCGTCGAAAACGGCGAGCCGTTCCAGCGGCTTGAGGATGCATTCGGCGGCGTGCGCGCCGCTCTCGGCCGAGGGCCGATGCGGCCCTCGAATCCACTGGGCGGCGGAGCAGCGGCGCACGTTGCGCTCGAAGATCGCGTCCGGATCGTACAGGTAGCTGAGGATCACGTCGAAGCCGCCGAAAAACGCCGCCAGTTCTTCCGGAAGTCGGCCGTTTGAAGTGAAGAAGGCCGTCATCGGCCGCGCCTCGATCGGCCGCGCCTCGTCCGCCAACCCGCCCGCCACGGCCAGCTCCGCAATGTGCGGATACCCCAACACCGTCAGCCGCGCCTTGGGAAACGCCTCGCGAAGGGCGCGCAGCGCCGGGAGAGTCAAGATAAAGTCCCCGATCGCTCCGCCCCGAATCACCAGAATGGACCCGCCCGTGGCCATCGCCGCTTCCTCAAGGCAGCGCGCGGTTCGCCAGCTCCGCCGCCCGAATCGCCGTCATTCCCAGAACGGCCACGAACAGACCGAACCCGACGCGAATCGCGCAGCCCAGCCGCAGCCGCTTCTCCTCTTTCGTCCACCACGCGATGTAATCCCGCAGCCGCCAGGGCGAGATCGTGATCCACACCGCGCCCACCACGATCAGATACATCCACACCGTCACCGCCAACCGCCACTCGGTGTCCAGCCACCGGATCGCGTTCAGCACCGAATGGGCGACCAACAGAGAAACCACGGCCAGGCCGCGCACGGCCAGGAAATCGCGCACGAAAAAGCACGCCCCGAAACCAACTATCGCGAAGCCGGCCAGCAACAACGGCTTGATCGCCGCGAAGTCGCTCACCGTGTC
>JAGHDA010000445.1 GCA_021160185.1 Verrucomicrobiota bacterium | reverse complement strand
GGATCGCTGTTTTCCAACGTCACCGTCACGGGCGCGGTCCGCTCGCCGCTGCGGGCCACGACGGCTTGAACCGTCGGCGGATTGGCGTCCTCGCGCATTTCCGCCACGGGGATATCCAGCGTGAGCCGCCTCGGAATGCGGACTGTACCGGCGCTTTCGAGCTGATTATTGTCTTCGCGCTCCTCGAGCACTTCGTCCCGGACGTCCGCCTGGACGGCCGTCCGCGCCTCGCCGGTGAAGATGTCGCCGGGCACAAGAAATGTCGCCTCCCGCGCGGCTTCCCCGCCTGCGGGCAAGACGTTGGTGATCTCCAGAAATCCGATGGGCCGGGCGCCGAGGGTCGAGTGAACCAGCGAGACTTCCTCCCGCCAAGGCGGGGCGGCTTCAATCGTTCCCCGGTTGCGCACGGTCCAGCGCACCGTGAGCGGCTCGCCTGGCTCGGCCTCCCCGACCGGCTCCACGGAAACAACGGTCAAGTCCGGCAGCGGCGGCGGGCGCAGCTCGATCGGCGCGGCGAGCCGATTGTTCCCTTCGGACAGCTCCGGAACGCCGTTGCCGAAATCGGCGTCCACCACGACGCGATACGCTCCGGGAGGATGATCCCGATCCAGGGGAATCGTCACGGTCACAGCGTTGGTGTAACCTTCGCCGGGGGCGAGCGCCGCCGCGGGCGCGTCTACCGTGGCCAAGGCTTCGCCTTCCTCCGCCGCGGCATTGCCCGGAACCAGCCAGATCCGATCCACCCATGGGACGCCCGTGGGGCGGCTGCCCTGGTTGGTCACGCCCCACTGGATGAGGATGGCCTGGCCCGGCGTCGCCTCGGATGGAACTACAAGCGGCCCGGCAATCAAATCCGGCGCGCGGATAAGAATCGGCTCGGGACGGATGGCGCGGTTGTTGCCCTCGTTCTTCTCGGCGATCTCGTTTTGCACGTCCACCTGGACCATCAGATATCGCGTCCCCGCTTCCGCGGCGGGCAGCACCAGCGTCTGCGCGCGTTCCGCCGACCCCATCGCGGGCAAGTCCTCGCCTACGGTGGTCATAGCGATCAACTGCCGGCCCGAGCCGTCCGGCGAGCGGGCCAGATAGATCGCTTCCCTCCAGGGAGCGTGGACCGTCTGCGTGCTTTGGTTGGAAACGGTGTAGCGCAACTCAATCGGCAGGCCCACGCCCACTTCGGCGGGCGCGACAATCGAAGTCGGGCTCAAATCCGGAAGCAGGTTCGGATCCGGCGGCCGCTCGGTCACGTTGATCTCTCCGCCCAGAAAGACGGCAGGAAGGGGCGTCGCGTCGCCGCCGACCACCTCGCGGGCCACGGGCGAATCGCCCGTCTCGATCGCCGAGGCCGCCACCGGCGCGCTCGCGCGAATCCGCAGGCGCGCCAGTTCCGACCATCCCTCGGGAAACACGCTCCCGGCGCCGAGGGCGGCGCTCAGGCCGATCCAGCCTTCCGAAAGCAGGTTGGTGTTGACCAGGAGCGAACCGCCGCCGGTCAAGGCCGCGCCGGGAATTACCTCCAGCAGGTCGGCCGCAGCCGGATCGATCCGGAGACTCAACGCCGCGGCGGCCTCGTCGCCCAAGCCGAACATCTCGACAGGAACCTCAAAGGTTTCGCCGACAAATCCGCTTCGGCTTCCCACCCGCGCCAGACGCCCCACCACCAGTCTGGCCTCTTCGCTTGTGGCGGAGCCCACCGCGTTCGCCGCCACCACCGAATAGAGGCCCGCTTGCGCAGGTTGCACATTGGTGAGGACCAGGACCTGGTTGGTGGCTCCCGGAAGGCTCTCGCCGTCTTTGCGCCATTGGAACTGAAGCGGCTCCGTGCCCCACACGCCCACGTTGAAGGCCACCGAGCCGCCCGGCGCGCCCGCCGTAGTCTCCGGCTGCGCCGTGATCCGAGGCGGATGCAACAGCCCCGCCGAGCCGGCTTGCGTCTCGATTTGCCGCGCGTGGCCGCCGACGTCGGTCAATTCCAGAGCGATGGGCTCTTCGGCAAAGTCCAGCGGCGTCGCGTCGCCCTTGCCGATGGCTTCAAACAAAATACGGCAGAGCCGCTGTTCGCCGCCCGGAAGGGCTTGCCCCGGCGGCAGGCTCCACAACACGCCCAGCCGGCCTTCGCCCAATCGGGAAACGTTGGCCATCACCGACGCGCCGCCCTCTCCTGCCAGCCCCACGTAGCGGAGCGCCTCCGGATCGAACAGCGCCGTGCAGCCCAAAGCGTGCTCTCCGCCCAGCGCCCGCAACTGAAGCGCCACGCTCCCCTGAGCGCCCTCCACAAAATCCGTAGGCTCGAAACTCAGGACGCGGCTCTCGGCGGAAAGTGCGACCACGGCCACGCGGCTGGTCGTCGCGCCCAAGTCGTTGGCGACCACAAGCCGGTAGCCGCCCGTCTGCGCCGCGGTCACGGCGGGCAAAAGCAAGTGAACGTTGGTTGCCCCCGGCAACTCAGCCTCCTCTTTGAGCCACTGAAAACGCAACGGCGGCGTGCCCCGCGCCACCGCCTCCAGCGTCACCGCCTCCCCTTCGCGGACGGTCTGGCTCAACGGCTGGCTCAGAATGGTCGGACGAAGCCCCTCGAACATCCCCTTGGGCAATCCCTCGGGCGCGGGCGCGCCCAGCTCGGCGACCTGCGCGTCGCTCAGCTTGTGGCTGTAAAGTTGGACGCTGTTGACGAAACCGGCCTCGGTCTCCCCGTTGTTCTCGGTGAAGAGCAGGAATTCGGAGCCGATCGACCAGCGGCCGTCCACGCCGCCGGAAAGCGACTGGGTCCCGACCAGCGTCCCGTCGATGAACTTGCGCAGAGTTCCCGCCCCTTGATCCACCACAAACGCCAACCGATGCCATCGCTCAGGCTGGACCTCTCCCTGATAGACGCCGTTGATCCCGATCCCGTTGCCCGTGCCGACATAAAACTCAGCGTCATTGCCGTTGGAAGGATCCGTTTGCAACAAGGCGCGCCACTTCCGATCGGAAGCCGCCGGATACTTCACGTCGAAGAGGAGGGTGTATTGATTGAGACGGGAGCCGCCGCCGTTGGCCTGGTAAATGCGGCCCCGATAGCCTTGGCTCCGGGCGGCTTTGGGAAAGCCCATCACCTGCGCCTCGCGCCCGGCGATCTGATCGCTCAGAAACTCCGTGTGCGCCTCGGTGTCGCCCAGGTATTCCAAATCCTCGCCCACCGAGGCCCGCAGATCGCCATGGTCGAAATCCCATTGACCGATCAGCCCCGGCCGAAGGCCTTCCCGAACCGTCAGAACCGCCTCCCGGCTCATCACGGCCCCGGCGCCGTTGCGCGCCTCCACCCGGTAGCGCCCGGCGTCCTCGGCGCGGACGCGGCGCAGAACCAGCGGGACGGCGTCGGCTCCCGCAATCGGCGCGCCCTCTTTGAACCACTGATAAGTGACCGGCGCGGCGCTCTCGACTCCTACGTAGAAGATCGCGTTGGCTCCAAGATACGCCTCCTGATCCGCCGGCTCCTCTGTAAGCTGAGGCGGCGCCAAGGGCGCGATCGTCGCCGCTCCATTGGCGAAATTCGCCGGAACGGCCGCGCCGTCCGGCCCGACCGCCTCCCGCCGCACCGGATCATCCTCGAAGGCAAGCGGGACGGCGCCCGCCGTCTCGCCCGCGCGGAAGGTCAGCCGCAGCAACGGGTGGGCGCCCGGCGCGAATGACTCGCCCGCGGGCCGGGAAAACACGGCCCCCACCCGCCCCTCGTCCGCCCGGCTGACGTTGATAAAATAGGCGTGGCCTGCGGCGGGATCCGCAGCGACCGCGCTTTCAAGACGCAATCGGCTCGAGTCAAACCCGACGCTGAAACCGACGGCGTTCTCCGCTCCCTCCGAGTCCAGCGTCACCACCACTTCAAAGGGTTGAGTGGCGACGCCGCCCGCCGTCTCAAACCGCAATTGCGGGGCGGCCCGCAGGCCGCCCGCGCCAAGGAGCAACGCCGATCCCGCCAGAACCGCCGGCCAAAGCTTTCTCATCATTTCCCCCAGAGGCTGAAGTTTGTCGCCATCCGCTTTGCCTTCGGCCGGATCATTCGACCGGACGTGCCCGGTAGAAGCGGCTGCCGCGGCTCTCCCGAGGTCGGATGTCCAGAAGGACCACGCCTCGGGCGTCGGCTTGGAAGACGCCGACCGGCGTCCATGTCCGCAGGTCGGCGGACTCCTCGATCTGATAGCGCCCGCCCGGCATCCCTTGAAGGGCCCAGCCCTCAACGCCGGCTTGCCTGGGCAGCCACCAGACGCCCGCCGCGGGCGGCTCAATGCGCGTGAGGCCCGGATCCGCAATCGGGGCCGGCTGGGCCGCCACCGTGGCCGCCTCTCTTGCCACCGGCTCGTCGCAGAGCGCCAGCTCCTTCGCTCCCGGCTCAAGGGCCTCGAACTCCACGCGCGCCAGCTCGGCGCGGCCGCTCGGGAGCGCGCGGCCTATCGGCGCGCCCACGATCAGCCCCAGCCTCCCTTCCGCGGCCGCCGTGTCGTTGAGCAGCAGGCTTGCGCCGCCGCTCCCAAGCTCCGCCCCGACAAAGCGCAGGCGGCCGGCGTCAAAGCGAAGGCTGCAGCCCACCGCGTTTTCATCGCCGATCCCGCGAAGGACCAACGCGACCGCCATTCGTCGCCCACCGAACTCGATCGCCTCAATCTCCACCGGACGCGGCATTCCCGTCAGGCTCGGCGCGGCTGTGGGCGCGATCCCGTTGGGCCCTCCGGCGGCGGTAAGCGGATCCAGGCCGGCCGCATACCGACCCGCCTGCACCCAATCGCTCAAGGTCACCGCGTTGTCGCCCAGGCTGGACCGCGGCGCGCAGTCCGCGCGGGTAAACTCGCTGGCGTTGGAGGGCGCGTCCAGGCCGGCCGCAAACCGCCCCGCCTGAGTCCAGTCCGCCACGGTTACCGCGCCGTTGCCCTCAGGACGCGGCGCCACATCCGCCTCCCATCCGGCCATCGGGTTGGAAGTGTCCACCGCCACCCGGGCCACGCGGCTGGTGACGCTGCCCAGATAATTGGTAGCCACAACATAATAATCGCCGGCAGCCGACGGAGTGACCGCAGGACGGAACAGCGTGGGCGTGTTTTCGCCCGGAAGCGGAGCGCCGTTGAAATGCCACTGGTAGTGGAGCTCGCCCGCCCCGCGCGCCTCGCTGATCAGGCGCAAGTCCGAGCCTTGCAGGACCGTCTGCG
>JAGHDA010000134.1 GCA_021160185.1 Verrucomicrobiota bacterium | reverse complement strand
CTTCCCGGGCCATCGCCTGCAGCTCGGGATCCTGCTCGGTCTCGAGCATTTTCCGGTTGTCGGCGAGCTGGCTCTGGGCCTGCAAGTAACGTTCGCCCATCTCGAGGCAGCTCTTGAGCCGGGAAAATTCTCTGGTCAGCTCCCGGAGCCGCGCGGGGCTCTGGAAAACCTCAGGCTGGCTGAGCCTCTCTTCGGTTTCCCGAGCTCGCCGGCGGAGTTGCTCAATGTGCGCGGCCAGGTCCATGGCGGGGTGGGCCGGAAAGCGATACGAATCGCCCGCCGAGCCCTTCCGGGCCGGGCGGGCGTGTGGAAGCTTGCTTCGCTACCGCCGCTTTCTTCCCCTCTTGGAGGACTTGGAGGCTTCTTCCAGTTGCTTGCGGATGGCCTTGGTTTTGGCGATGCGCTGCTGGAACTTGTCCACCCGGCCCGCCGTGTCCACAAACTTCTGTTGCCCGGTGTAGAACGGGTGGCACCGGTTGCAAATGCCCACCACAATCTCCCGTCGCGTCGAACGGGTCTTGAAGGTGTTCCCGCACGCGCAACGCACAACCGCCTCTTCGTATTTCGGATGGATCCCTTCCTTCATAGGAGCAAAGCGCGCCTTCAGAACGCGCAAGCCCCTAACCTTACGGTTCGGAAGCGGCATGGCAAGAATTTTTCGCCGCGGATAAGCGCTTGCCGGCCGGCGGGGGAGTCAGTAAGCTTTCTTGCACATCGTCCGCAACAACGAGCAGGGGAGCAAAGCGCGTTATGAGTGATTTTAAATTCGTTTGCGGCAGGTGCGGGCAGCATCTTCGGATCGAGACTAATCGGTCGGGCGATGCCATCAAGTGTCCCGCTTGCGGGGCGGAAATTCGCGCGCCTTCGCCGAACAACTTCGGGCCGGAAGGGCTGCCGGTGGCTCCGGAACTCTCGGCGACTCTGCAAGCCACGCCTTCTCCCGCGTCCCTATCGGTTTCCGAGCCGGTTCCGGAAGAGTTGCCGCCTGCCCCCGCGCCGCCAAAGCGCGCTGTGCCTCTGCCTCTGCTGTTGGGGGCGGGAGGCCTGCTCCTGATCTTGCTTGCGGCGGCGGCGATCTATTTTCTGCCTAAGCGAAGCGGGAAGGAAGCCGCCGGCGGAACCGTCTTGCCTCCTGAGCCGAGCCGCGCGCTTGCCAAGCAGGAGCTGGCCAAAGGTCCCCCGCCTGAGGCGCCCGCGGCGCCGGCGGCCTCGGGAGGCATTCCCTACGCCCCCCCCGCCGCGGAGTTTCTGGCGATCCTGCGCGTCGGCGACATTTGGCAAGCGCCTTTGGTTCAGAAGCTTCTGGAACGCTCCGGTCCTCAGGCAAAGCAGTTTCAGGTGATGTTCCGGCAGATGACGGGATTGGACATCGCGGACATCGAGTCGGTCGCGCTGGCGGCGACCAATCTGGCGGCCATTGCCGAGTCGGCCGGCGGCGGCTCCTGGAGCGGCGCAGGGGGGATCGGGATGAATTTGGGCGGCGCGGCGGGAGGCTGGGACGCGGGATTGGCGGTGGTTCGGACGCGCAAGCCGTACAACCCCGACCAGGTTGCCGGTTTGATGGACTTGGCGATGCGGCATGAGAAGGTCGAGTTGGCGGGCAAGCCGTGCCATCGGCTCACATTTACGAACAATCCTGTTCCCCTGGCGGTTTGTTTTGCAGATCCACAAACGATTCTGCTCGGCGCGGAGGAGGATCTGAAAGCGGCCCTTGCCCGGGGGCCCAAGCCAGGCGCGCCGCCGCCTTCTGCGGAGGCGTTGGGGCGGGAGTGCCAGTTGGTAGTCGCGCTTGCGCCTGCGGCCGAGACGCTCCGACAATTTCGGGAGGGCTCGACTCCCGCCACCAACCGCCTCCAGCGGCTTCTGGACGAACAGGTTGTCGGAGGGGCGTTCGGCCTTCAGGCGACTGACACGCTGGCGGCGCGCGCGCTCTTGACTTGTAAAGACGAGGCCGGGGCGCGGGAAGTGGCCGCCGCCTTGCAGGAGCAGCTTAATCAGGCCCGGCAGGGCTTTGCCGGGATGGCGGCCATGCTTCCGCCGCCGCTTTTCGCCGCCCTTCAAGAAACCTTGAACAGCCTCTCGGCCGCCGCCGCCGGCGCTGAAGTGAAGCTTTCGCTGCGCCTTGCCCCGAGTCTTTTCGATCCCCAGGTTGTGGAGGCTATCAAGCAGATGGGGGTTTCCATGACGTTCCAAGGCGCGGGCCAAAGCGGCTTCAGGTGAGAAGGCAAGCGGGGAGGAGCGGAGCGTCGCCGACGGCGAGAAGCCGGGAAAGTTGACATGAGTTGAGGCGGGGGACAGCCCAAACGTTTGTAGAGCAATCAGCCAACTCGAGAGATTATGAAGAAAGCGCGTTTTCCGGCGGGAGGGATCGTTTCAAGCCGGGCGAAGCGGCGGGGCCGAGCGTTCACGCTCATCGAACTGTTGGTGGTGATCGCGATCATCGCCATCCTTGCGGGGATGCTCCTGCCCGCTTTGTCCAAAGCGAAAGCCAAGGCCCAAGCCATCGGTTGCATGAGCAACTCGCGGCAGTTAATGACCGCGTGGCAGTTGTACGCCGGAGATTTCAACGAGCGGGTCGCGAACAATTTCGGCGTCAACGAAACGATCAACGAGATCGATCAAGGCACTTTCCGAAACTGGGTCAACAACGTAATGACCTGGGGCGCGAGCGACGGCACGGCGGACCGGAGCAACACCAATGTGGCCTGGGTCCTGAACGGAGTCCTGGCCAATTACACTGCCAACGCCCTAGGCATCTATAAATGCCCGGCCGACAAATACCTCAGCTCCGCCCAACGCGCGAAGGGTTGGAGGCAGCGGCTGCGGAGCTACTCCATGAACGCCTTCTTCGGACGCTTCGACGCCTACAACCCCGACGACCCGACGATCCATGGGGAGAACGCCCTGATCCGCGGCTATCGGCAGTTCATGAAAATCACCGATGTGCCCAACCCTTCGATGACCTGGGTGGCGTTGGACGAGCACGGCGACTCCATCAACGACGGCTACTTCATCAACAGCCCCACCGCCCGATGGTGGGGCGACATTCCCGCCTCCTATCACAACGGCGCATGCGGTTTCGCTTTCACCGACGGCCACTCCGAGATCCATAAGTGGCTGAGCCGGACGACGATTCGCCCGGTGCAGTATGCCTGGAGACAGATCCCTCTAGATGACTTGGGACGCCAGGATTTCAAGTGGTGGGCCGATCGGGTGCCGTTTCTCCCGTTGAAATAAGCCGGAGGAGGTTTTGAGAGATGGGAAGCAAAACAATGCGCAAAGCGATTTCCGCCGGATGGGTTTTGGCGTGCATGGCGGCGATCGCGTGCGGGTCGCGGCTCCGGGCTGAAGCGCCTCGGGCGCTGCCTCCCGGCCAGGTTCCGAACGATGCGCGATTGGGGCCGCTGAAGGATCTAAACGGCTATTTTTCCTTCCGCCCGCCGAGCGACGCCGAAGCGTGGCGGCGGCGAGCCGAGGCCTTGCGCCGCCGCCTCCGGATTGTGCTTGGCCTGTGGCCGACGCCTTCCCGCGCGTCTTTGCGGCCCAGGATCTACGGGCTGCGGGATATGGGCGATTACACGGTCCAGAAGGTTTATTTTGAAAGTCTCCCCGGCTTTTATGTGACCGGGAATCTGTACCGGCCCGCGCGCGGTCTGCCGCCCCGCCCGGCCGTCCTCTGCCCGCATGGGCACTGGGCTAACGGGCGCTTCCACGACATGGGCGAAGCGGCCGTGCGCAAAGCAGTGGAGGAAGGAGCGGAAAAGTTTCTCGAGGGAGGGCGCAACCCGATCCAGGCCCGCTGCGTACACTTGGCGCGGATGGGATTCGTGGTTTTTTCCTACGACATGATCGGCTACGCGGACAGTGTGCAGATCCCGGCCGCCGTGGCCCATCGGTTCGCCAAGCAACGGCCGGAGATGAACGATCCGGAAAACTGGGGGTTTTTCAGCCCTCAGGCCGAAATGCGCTACCAAAGCATCATGGGGCTTCAGACGTTGGATTCGTTTCGATCCTTGGATTTCCTTTGCGAGCTGCCTGATGTGGATCCCGGCCGGATCGGCGTGACCGGCGCCAGCGGGGGCGGCACGCAGACGTTCATCCTCTGCGCCGTGGACCCTCGCCCCGCCGCAGCCTTTCCGGCGGTGATGGTCTCCACCGCGATGCAGGGAGGCTGCACCTGCGAGAACGCTTGCGGTTTGCGGATCGGGACGGGAAACGTCGAGATCGCCGCGCTGTTTGCGCCCAAGCCGTTGGGGATGACGTGCGCCAACGATTGGACCCGGGAAATGCCCGTCAAAGGTTTCCCGCAACTCAAGCGGCTTTACGCCCTCCTCGGCGCGCCGGAGAAGACGGCTCTCTTTCCGTTTCTGCAGTTCGGTCACAACTATAACGCCCAGAGCCGCGCGGCGATGTACGAGTGGATGCGCCGGTTCCTCATGCCCGGGCTGCAAGCAACTCCGCCGGAGCGGGACTATCGCCGGCTTGCGGCGGAAGAACTAACTGTTTGGGACGCAGAACATCCCCGCCCCAAAGACGGTCCTGAAGTCGAGCGGCGGATTTGCAAATGGCTGACGCAAGACGCCGAAAAACAACTCCGGGCAAGCTGGGAGGACGGGCGAGGGTTCCTTGCGCTCTACCGGCCCGCGTGGGCGGCGGTGATCGGACGCGCCTACGAGGACGCAGGGCGGCTCTCCTGGCGGCCTGCGGGCCGGCGGACGGAGGCGGGGATCCGGACGGAATGGGGTCTTCTTCGGAACGCGACCTATGGAGAGGAGCTTCCGGCGACGCGACTCCGGCCGGCAAAGAGGCTGACTAAAAACGTCGCGGTGTGGATCTGCGGCCGGGGCAAGGCGGACCTGTGGCGGGAGGGGGGCGGACTTCGAGCGCCTGTGCGGCGGCTCGTGCGCGCTGGTTGGACGGTGGTCTCGGCGGATCTGCTTTACCAGGGGGAGTTTCTGAAAGACGGCAAGCCGATGACCCAAGCGCGTCGGGTGGACAACCCGCGCGTACGAGCCGCCGCACAGGCG
>JAGHDA010000379.1 GCA_021160185.1 Verrucomicrobiota bacterium | reverse complement strand
CTCCTCCCCGTCCGCTCAACCGGTTGCGGCGAGCAATCAGATCGCGCGTGCCGTCCGTGGCGAAGAACTGCCCCATGTGCCACCAACACGCCACGCAGTCCGCCGGCGTCCATCCCTCATGGCGAACGCCGAATCTGGCAAAGAAGGGATGAAGCCGGTTCGCGCGCTCTCGGAACCAGGCGTTGACGCCTTCGCTGTAAGCCTCGAGCATCCGGCGGGTTTCCGGATCCAAGCGCTCCGCCACGCGCCGGGCCGCCCGATAGAAACCGAACGCCCGCATCTTCCGGTCGTAGTCCACCGAGGTTTCCCGGCGACGGCCCCGGCGGACAACGCCCACGATTTCCGAGAAGCGGCCTTGGATGATTCGCAAGGAAAGGGTCATCTGAAAACCGCGATCCTCGGCCGTGGCGTAACCCAACCCATAAAAGGCGCCCTCGTCGGTGGAGGCGAAGACATGCGGCGCGCCCCACTGATCCCGCCAGATTTCCACCGAGCCGGCTTCCTCCGAGTCAGCCCCGACTACAGTCTGGCCGGGGAAAAGAGCAAGAAGCATGACAGCGGACAGGGGAAAAACAGCGGATCGCCACAGAGATCCAAGGCGGAAGCGTCGAAAGCTCATGTGGCGGATTTTGGCGGCCCCTGCCGCGGCCGTCAATCCGGCGGAGCGGGAAAAGCGCTTCGCCTACGGGCCGGCGACGGCTTTGGAAGGAGCCGAAGGCTTTGCCTCTTTCGCCTGCGTCTTGTCAGGCTGACCGTGGGATTGGGCGGTTTGCCCTTGGCGCGCGGCTTGCCGGAGTTGTCGAAACTGGAGCCGGATCATCCCCCTGAGCAGCTCGACTTCGAATCGGCTCAGGCCGGCGGCTTGAGGATCGGCTTTGAACGCCGTCCGCCACATGTCGCCGGCAGGCCGGTAGCCGAGCCGCGCGCAGATCGCTTGGCTCAGCAAAGGGATGTGGCCCGCGCCGTAGAAGACCGCGATGCTTTTCGGCGGACGGGGAGCGCGGAGCTCCCTGGCGATCCGTTTCAGAACCGCCTCATTGCGCGCGCTGAGCAACGCCTGCATGAGCCGGGCCATGCCCGGGCTGATCGAGGCGGCCGCTTCCAGATCCTCCGGCAAATCGCCCAGGGTCTCCGCCAGGGCCACCTTGACGGCGGCCCGCAGGCGGGGGCTGGAACCGATAAGATTGACGCCGATCCTCGCTAAGCCTCCCCAAAACCCCGCGCCTTCCATCGCTTGGAGAAGCGCCTGAAACTCCGCTTTGCCTTGGGACGAAGCGGCTCCGGCCTTGCCTTCTTTGCCCTTTGGGGCCGGGCTCGCTTGGAAAAGGGCGAGCAGTTGCGCCAGCGTCAGGTCGCAGTTCTCGAAGTTGGGGCGCTTGTAGTCGATAGCCGCCAGTTGAAAAGTGAGGCCGAGCGCCTTGGCCAGCTCGTTCTGGAGGGAGTAGCCCTGGTCAACGCCGAAATCTTTGTCCTGCGCGCCGATCCCTTCGAAAAGAACCAGCGGCTGCCGATCCAGGAAGCGCTGGAGCGCGGCGTAATAGTTGGAATCGCCGATGTGAACCACCGAAACCAGATAGACGATCGGCAGCCCCTCTCGGGACGGCTCCAACTTCCGGATCGCCGTCTCGAGAGCCACCGTTCCGCTCTCACGGCGGATTGCTCGGAGGAAGGCGTTTCTTTCGCTCTGCCCGGAAGCCGGCTCGGCGGCGCCCGCGCCGCACGCGGACGCCCAGACCGCCGCGAGAATCAGACTTTTCCAGAACCATCGAGCTGCGCCTCGCACGGCTTTATCATGCGCCCCTGAGCGGTCGAAGTCCAACCGCCAAAGAAGGCAAAAGCTTCTGTTGGCTCAAAAGGGATAACACCGGCAATCGAAAAGAATGCCGATAAGTCAAGAGGCGGCTGAGGGCGGAGCCGGCGGTGATTCTGCAGCGTCCTTCCAGCTCTCCTCCGAACCCTTTGCATGCCGCGCCGGACACAGGCGCAACGTCCTCAATTTCGGCGTCCTGTTTGTTGAGTCAACGACCCTGCTCTCCAGGCCCTCTCCAGCATCATGGACTTTTGGGTCAACAGGGCGGCCGGTATGATGTTTGCTTGATTCAGTAATACCGAGCAGGTAGAGTGGCCTCCGATGGGAATGAACCGGCCCATTGTCCCCGCGCGGTCCGGCGTCGGCCCGGCCGCGGCGGGGTATCGGGCGGCCGCGGCGCGCAACCGGGCGCTGCTTGCCGCGGGCTTCTTTTTGCTCCTCCTGCTGGTCGGGGCGTCGTTGAGCATGGGCCGATTTCCCCTTTCCCCGGGGCAGATCCTGCGGGCGCTGCTGCATCCTGAGGAGGCAGCGACGGGGAGCGCCGCCTCGGTGGTGATCTGGAATCTGCGCCTGCCGCGGATTGCGGCGGCGGCGGCGAGCGGGGCGGCTCTGGGGCTTTCGGGAATGCTGACACAGACGCTTCTCCGCAATCCGCTGGCTTCCCCGTTCACCCTGGGCGTGAGCCAAGGAGCGGCGTTCGGGGCAGCCGTGGCAATCGTGCTCCTGCCCGGTCAGGCCGCCGGAGCGGACGGGGGACGGTTGTGGTCCCTCGGTTCGGCGAGCGGGTTCGCTTTTCTGGGCGCGTGTTCGGGGACGCTGCTCATTCTGGCCCTGGCCCGCCTGCGGCGGTTGAGCCCCGCGGCCGTCGTGCTCGCCGGGGTGGCGCTGGGGTCGCTGTTCGCCTCGGGGACGATTCTCATTCAGTGCTTCGCCAGCGAAGAGGAGCTGGCTCGCGCGGTGTACTGGACGTTCGGGGACGTGGGGCGGCCTTCGTGGGCCCAGACCGGGCTGATCGCGGCGTCGGCGGCCGCGGCGGCGGCCTATTGCCTGGCGCGCCGGTGGAGCTTCAACGCGCTGGACGCGGGGGACGAGAGCGCCCTGGCCGTGGGCGTGCGCGTGCAGCGTCTCCGGCTCACGGGCATGGTCCTGGCGGCCTTGACCGCCTCCACGGCCACAGCGTTTTGCG
>JAGHDA010000024.1 GCA_021160185.1 Verrucomicrobiota bacterium | reverse complement strand
GACGCCGGTTCGCGGCCAGCCGAACGCGCGGGGCGGCGGCGATGCCCGCCGGGATTCTGGAGCGGCTCAAAAAACCGAAAGAGGCCGTCCAGGCATATGAGCGCAACCTTTCGCCCGATCTGCCCTTGGCCCGACGGAGGGAGGCGCTGGAGCGAATCATCCAAATCGGGGAAGAAAACGGACTGCGTCCCCAGGTCGTCGCCCTGTTGGAACAGTTCGTCAAACAGCGCCCGGGCGATCCGCTTCTGGATCTGGTCCGGCTTTCCTTGGGCGAACTGCTGCTCGCGAATTATCGGGATTTGATCCGGACTGCTGGGGAAACCCCTCCGCCCACACAAACGCTCACCAACCTGCTTGCCCGCGCGCGGGCTCAGTTTGAAGCGCTCATTCGGGAGCGGCCGCGGAGCGAACATCTGGGCCGGGCGTATTGGGATCTGGGCTGGTGCCTTTGGGAGGCGGCCCGACAGGACTATGCCCCCGCCGCCAAAGCGTTCTCCGAAGCGGTCCGAAAGCTGCCTCCTTCCCGCCTCCAGGCCGAAGCCCGGTTCAAGCTCGCCGACTGTCTTCTTCGGATGGGCCGGCCGGCCGAAGCCATGAGCAATTACTGGGCGGTGGCGACGGGGTACGCGGCCATCCCCAAGGTTCGGGAAGAGCTGGGGCTTCAGGCCCTGGCTCAGGCCGTGGAGGCCGCTGTGGCGGCGGGAAACCTGGATCGGGCCCGGGAGGCGTTGAACCGCCTCCACAAGGCCGATCCGGAAGGCAAGTTGGCTGGACGAGCGCAACTTCTCCTGGCGGACGCCTTCACCGCTCATGGGGGCACGGAAGAAGCGCGCGCCCTTTACAGTGATTTTGCCAAGCGCTTTCCCAAGACCCCTCTCGCCGCCGAAGCCGCGCTCGGCATGGCCCGCACCTACGAGCGGGACCAACGCTGGGATCAGGCCGCCAAGGCCTATGCCGACTGGTTGGAGCGGCACAAGACCGACACGAAGATCCCCGCGGCTCTCGCCGCCCGCGCCCTTTTCAATCTGGGCCGGATCCGCCTTCAGACCGAGGGCGGAACCAACGCCGTCGCGCTCCTGACCCAGTTCCTCAAGCGGTTTCCCAAGGACGAAAATGTCCCGCTCGCCCATTACCTCCTGGGCGAGCATTATTTCCGGCACGGCAATTACGCGGACGCCGAACTGCAATTTCTTGATCCCAGCTTGGCGCCGCGCCCCGAAAACTCGCTCGGCGAGCTGCCCTACCGCGCCCGGCTGATGGCGGGGCGGGCCGCGGTGGCGCGCCAAAGCTACAGCGCCGCCCGGGAGCACTTCGACTGGGTTATCACCAACGGACCTCTCCACACAGCCAACTCCAGGGTTCCTCCTTCGGTCGTGGCCGAGGCCTATATCCTGCGCGGGGACACTTTCCTGCTTGAGAAGCCCGCCCGTCCCGAAGACGCTTTTGCCGGGTTCGGAGAGGCGATCACGGCTTTCTCTCGGGTCGCGGAGCATTTCCCGACCAACCAATTAGCCCCGCTGGCCTGGGGCCGGATCGGCGATTGCCAGCTTCAGTTAGCCGCCGGGGATCCGCGGCGGTACCGCGCCGCCGCGGCGGCGTATCGTAAGGCCATGAGCCCTCAGGCGTCTGTTTCCGTCCGGAGCATGGCCGAGGCGGGCCTGGCCGTGGTGCTCGAGAAGGAAGCGGCTCTGCGTCCGGAAATGGAGCGATGGGCCCTGCTGCGCCAGGCCCTGGACCACTGCCTGGCGGTCTGCTACGGCAAGAATCTTCGCGACGGGGAGCAGCCCGATCCTTATTGGCTCAAGCAGACCGGTTTGAGCGCCCTCCGCCTCGCTAAGCGGCTTGGCGACCGGGAAGTGTTCGAGGGGGTCTGCCGCCGCCTTATCCGGGAGATGCCGCCGTTGAAAGATCGTCTCGAACGCGAGCTCAAAACCTTCCGCGCCGGTAAGGCGCCCGCCAAACCTGCCGCGGGGCGAGGAGCGTCCTGAGAACCCGGGCTTTCTCGAACGCCTTCGCGGCGGTAGCGCTCCCGGCGCTGGACGGAGTTTGGGGCAGGCTCCGCCGCCTAGTTGCCCGATCCGACCGCCGATTTCCACATTTCGCTGGGGGCGACCGTTTCGGGGGCGGCGTTCAAGGCGAGGCTTCCCGCTTCTTCGGAGGGACGGCGGGACCGATGTAACGGCGCGCAATGACGACGTTGTCGAACCAGACGATGTTGGTTTCGTTCTTCGTCCAGCGATCCGTTACATAAGTTTCCAGAGTGAGGGCGTTGGCTTGCAACCGGGGACTGGCGCGCCAGTTGATGCCGCTCCATCGCCCCATGAGCTTGCCGTCGATCCAGAAAGCCTGTTCGCCGTCGGCTTTGCCAGGGGTGTTGTGGCGGAGCATGAATTCAGCGCAAATCCATTTTCCCCGAGGGATAGGCGGCTGGCTTTCGGGTTGGAAACTGTTGCCCCACCATTTTCCGTCTCGGGAGGGCTTCATCTCGTGCCAGTAGCTGTAAAAATGCCATTTGCCCGGCGGAGGCCAACGGCCCCAATTGCCCCATGGCTCAAGCGCGGTGGAGAAGCGCTCGTCGCCGCGAGGTCGGAGGCCTGCGCCGCCGAAGCCGCTCCACCGGGCCGCGCCGTGGAGCCCTTTGTTGGCGCGCAGGGTCACGAAGTGGTGGAGGTAATCGCAGTTTGTGTCGAACTTCACGTAGAAACGGACGAAGAGAACGGGAGCGGAAGGAAACCATTTGGTAAGCCCGCCCCCGGTGTTGCGGCGGAGCAGAGCCGTGACTTTCAAAGAGCGCCGGCCAAGGAAGGGCGCTTCAGGGGAACAGTCCGTCAGCCGGAGCGCCTCCGGCGTCCGCGCATCGTCCCAACGGCCCGGCAAGCGGCCTTCCTCAAAGTCATCCGCAAAGATCACCGCCGGGTTGCTGCAAATGTCTTGGTCAGCCGGATGGCGAGCCGCCAGCCCGAACCCGCTTGGCAGGGCAAAGGCTTCCGCCGCCTCAAGGAACGCAGCAAGAAGCGGCGAGAGGAGTCGACCCCAAGGCATCGGGATGAGAGGAACTGCTTCCCGGCCGGGGAATCTCTCCGGCCGGGAAGCAGGGGACCATGCGTGAGGGGATAGTTATTTCTTCTGGGATTTCACCCTCGCGCGGGCGCCTTGCGGGCGGCGCGCAGGGGCTTTCATCTTGGTAAGGGTGATGGAGAAGCGAGCCGGGTATTCAAGATCGCCCCATTGATCTAGGCTGTGCATCCGCATCTCGAGCTTCTTGTCTCCAGCCTGCGCAAAAACCACCGCGCCTCTCCAAGTGTTGCCGTCCGGCGAGACGCCTTCTATTCTGAGGACCAGGTCGCCGCCTTCCATGTCCCAGGTTCCTTTGCTGGTTCCGCCGCGGTTGTCGAAACCGGTATAGGTTGCCTCGGCGATCTCCGGGTCCAGTCTGGTGATGCCCATAAACTTTATCTTGTCGCCGACTTGACCGCGTATGATGACGACATGTTTGTCCAGATCCCATCGAACTTGTTGTATGATAGTGTCCCCATTTTCGGTTTGGCCTTTCCATCGGCCGAAAGCCCATTGGACTCCGGCTTCTTGGACCACTTCTTCGAGGGACTGTTGAGCCTGAAGCGCAACCGAGGCGCTCAGCGTCATAGCGGCCGAGAGAATCCAGTGCAGTCGTTTCATTGCTTCTCTCCTCCTGTGTTTGTTGGTTCTGGTGTTAGTTTGCCCTACTGCTCACGGGCAGGCCGAGAGCTGTTCGGCCTTGCTCGATCGTTTTCTACAACCAACGGCGTGATGGTTGCGTTACGTTTTTTTCAAGGCGGTTTCGTGGTTTCCGAAAGCGATTGAACCTCAAGAGGCCCAGGAGGGGAAGTG
>JAGHDA010000464.1 GCA_021160185.1 Verrucomicrobiota bacterium | reverse complement strand
GTGGGAAGGGCGACGGGCTTTCGGCAGCGTCCGCTTCAGGGAGGCGAGGAACTCGGCGGCGGAGAAACCTCGACGCGTCCGACCTGCCGCGGCAAACGCCGGCGCGCCGCGCGCCGGCTTCTGAAAACGTCCTGACGGGCCTTCTTCCCGACCGCCGCTTGCTTCCCGCGCCTGAAGGTTGACGCCTGGGAAGCCGCCCCGTCCGCCCGGCGCTTCCCGATCGTTAGAAGGGGACGCGCCGCCTTCGCGCTTTCCCGCATCGAGCCCGGTCTTAAGGCCGGCGGGCTCCGGACGGCGCGGGGCGAGGGCGTTATTCCATCGTCGTCAGGCGGAGGGCGATCTGCTTGTCGATCTCGCTGGCCAGGGTGATATCCCCGCCGGAGCCCTTCGTGCGGGCCTGGGTGGCGACCTGGGTGACGCCCGGCTCCACCTCTTCCACTTTCACCCACACGGTGCTGTTGTCCACCTTCGCCGTGAGCGTGTTGGCGATGGTGTTTTCTCCCACCAAGGTTCCGTTGAAGGCGAGGACCTCCTTGGCCGCTTTGAAGACCTGGCTCACAGGCCGTTCGTAGCGGCTCACGATCTTGTCTCGCACAAAGGGAATGCCCACCTTCGTCCTGCCTTCGACGGTGGAGTAACACCCGGCGGTGAGCGCCAGCAGGCACAACATAGTCGCCAAAGCCGTTGCTTTTGCTCTCATCGTCCCTCGAATCCACAGCAAACGCTCCGGTTCGTCAAGCCTTTCCCGCGGGCGGGGGCGTCCGGGGCCCCGGCCTTTTCCCGCGGCGGGATTTCGCTCGGGGAAGGACGGCTTGCGCGGCGCGCGCGCGGCGTTCATGATCGCTCCATGAACACAGACCAGATTCTTGCCTCGGGACGCCGCGTCGTCCGCCCGCGTTGCGGCGCGTTGCGGCGTGTGGAATCGGCGTTGCCTCTTGCCCTGCTGGCGGCGCTCTTGCTGTCCGCTCCCGTCCGGGCGGGGAGCGCGAAGCTTCTCTGGCAGATCGGCAGGCGCGACAACAGCGCGGCCGAGTTCGCCCTGGGCCCCGGCGGCTACGCCGGGTATGCGCGGGACGGCTTGTTTGTGGTCGGCCGTTCCGATCCGAAGCGGGACTGGCCCTACTGCCATCCCGGGCCGGCCGACGCCTGGGCCGGCGGCAGGCCGCATGCGTTCACGATTTATTTCGGGCTCGCCGAGCGGCCCTCGGGGGCCTGCCGCCTGATCGTCGACTTGGCCAACACCCATCCGGAGCGGCCGCCTCAGTTGGCGATCGACGTGAACGGCCGCCGCTTCGAGCGCGCCTGCCCGCCGGGCGGTCCGGACGCTTCGATTCAGGGGGACGCCAAGGCTTTCCGGGAGCATGTCTTCACCGTGGAAATTCCCCCGGACCTCCTGCGCCCCGGCCTGAACCGGATCCGGATCGTGAACGCCGGCCCCAGTTGGATGCTTTACGACTGGGCGGGGCTGGAAGCGCCGGCCTCCACGCGCCTTGCGCCGGCGAACGGGGCGATCCTGGACGAGGCGAAGGTGAGCCCCTGGCTCAGCCGCCGCCGCGGCCGCCTTGTCCAGGAGTTGGTTGCGCGCCTGAGCGTCGTGGGCGATCCGGGCGAAGTCACGCTGGAGGCGGACGGTTTGCCGCCGCGGCGGTTCCGTCCCGATCCGGGCGAGAACACGGCGGTCTTCTTCCTGCCGCCGGTGAAAAAGGCGCGGACGGTTCGGGTGGCGTTGCGCGCGGGCGGCCGTCTCGCAGCCGAGCGGACGATTGAGCAGAAGCCCGCCCGCGAGCGAACGCCGGCGGATTACGTGGATTGTCTCCTCGGCACGGGCAGCTCGCGCTGGATGCTTTTCCCCGGAGCGGCCATGCCGTTCGGGATGGTCAAACTCAGCCCGGACAACCAGCGCCAAAGCTGGAAGGCCGGCTACGAATACACCATCCGCAACATCGCCGGGTTCAGCCACATCCATTCCTGGACCATGGGCGGGTTGCTGACGATGCCCGCCACGGGGCCCCTGAAGATTGCGCCGGGGCCTGAGCGCGATCCGGACGCCGGCTACCGCTCCCGTTTCCGCCATGAGACCGAGATCGCCAAGCCGGGCTATTACGCGGTGACGCTGGATGACTACGGGATCCGCGCCGAGCTGACCGCCTCCACGCGGGCGGGGTTCCAGCGCTACACCTTTCCGAAGTCCGATTCGGCCCGCGTGCTGTTCGACCTGAAGATCGAAACCGAATACGGCTACGAGTTGCTCGACGCAGAGATCCGCCGCGTCAGCGACACCGAAATCGAGGGATACGCCAAACAACGCGGCGGGCGCGGCGCCGGGTGGAACGAGTACACCGTTCACTTCGTCGCCCGGCTCAACAAGCCGTTCCGCTCCATGGGCGGCTGGGTGAACGGCCGGGTCTTGCGGGACGTCCGCCGCATCCACGGCAAGGGCGACGTGGGCTGTTTCCTGAGCTTTTCCACGCGGGAGGGCGAAAAGATTCTCCTCAAGACGGGGATTTCGCTGGTCAGCGTGGACCAGGCGCGGCTGAACCTGGACACGGAGTTGAGCCGGTTCGGCTGGGGCTTCGACGCCGCGCGCGCCGCGGCTCGGGACGTTTGGAACCGCTTGCTCGGGGCGATCGAGGTCGAGGGCGGCTCGGAAACCGACAAGGTGAAGTTCTACTCGAACATGTACCGCGCCTATTGCGCCCGAACCATCTGGAGCGACGTCAACGGCAAATACGTGGACATGTGCGAGCGGGTCCGGCAATTGCCCGACCCGGACTCGCCGGTCTACGGCTGCGACGCGTTCTGGAACACGTTCTGGAACCTCAACCAGCTTTGGATCCTGGTTCACCCGCGGACGGCGGAGAAATGGGTCCGCTCGCTGCTCGAGATCTACGACAAGGGCGGGTGGCTCCCCAAGGGGCCCACGGGAATCGAGTACTCGAGCATCATGGTGGCATCCCATGAGATCGCGCTGATCGTCGCCGCCTACCAGGCGGGGATCCGGGGCTTCGACGCGGCCAAAGCCTATGAAGCGATTCGGAAGATCCAGACCACGCCGGGCCGGCCGCATCCCGGCGGCGGCTACGTGGGCAACCGGCAATTGGCAAGCTACATGAAACTGGGCTATGTGCCGGACGAGAAGGGGCCGGTCTCCAACACCCTCGAGTACGCCTACGACGATTGGTGCGCCGCCCAGTTGGCCAAGGCCTTGGGCAAAGAGGACGACTGCCGTTACTTCCTGAAACGCTCCCTGAACTACCGCAATGTGTTCGATCCGCTGGTCGGCTTCGTCCGCCGCCGCCGCGCCGACGGACGATGGGTCCGCGGCTTTTCGCCTTTTGACGGACGCGGCTTTGTGGAGGGCAATTCCTGGCAATACACCTGGTTCGTCCCCCACGACGCGGGCGGATTGATACGGCTTTTGGGGCCCACGATGTTCAACGACCGGCTGAACGCAGGGCTCGAACGCTCCCGGGGCAACCGGTTCAACGCCGCCGGCGATCGCATGGCCGATTACCCCATCAACCACGGCAACCAGCCCAACATGCAGGCGGCCTGGCTGTTCAACTATTCGGGCAAGCCGTGGCTGACCCAGAAGTGGGTTCGGGAAATCCTCGATGTCTATTACGGGTCCGGGCCGATCGACGGCTACCCGGGGGATGAAGACCAGGGCCAGATGGGGGCCTGGTTTGTCATGTCCGCGATGGGGCTTTTCCAGATGGACGGCGGCTGCGCCGTTCACCCCGTGTACGAGATCAGCAGCCCCCTGTTCGAGCGCGTGACGATCCGCCTGGACCGCCGCTATTACCCCGGCAAGCGGTTGGTCATCGAAGCGCCCGGCGTCTCCAGGGAGAACCGTTATATCCAGCGGGCGAGTTGGAACGGCAAGCCCCTTGACAGGCCGTGGATTCCCCAGGCCGAGCTTGTCAAAGGCGGCAGGCTTCTTCTCGAGGTCGGTTCCCGGCCCAACCCGGCCTGGGGCGGCTCGTTGGACGCTGCGCCGCCTTCGGTTCCGCGGGATTGAAGGCGCGCAAGGCGCAGGCTCCGGGGCTTTCGTCCCGGGGCGAAGCGGCGCCGGTTGGGCGTCGGTCGCCGGGACAAGGAACAGATCGCGCCGGGGCGCTGGAAATCGCCCCGGCGCGGCAAGCGGTCGGTTGAGTCCGGATCAGACGGTGTAGGCGGTCGAGGCGGTTTGGCCGCCCGCGCCGGTCCAGTTGGTGTGGAAGAACCGCCCGCGCGGGGCGTCCACGCGCTCGTAGGTGTGCGCGCCGAAGTAGTCCCGCTGGGCCTGGAGCAGGTTGGCCGGGAGCCGCGCGCTCCGGTATCCGTCGTAAAACGCCAGGGCGGCGCTGAAGGCCGGCGCGGGGATGCCGTGGGCGGCCGCGGCGGCCGCGACGCGGCGCCAGGAAGCCTGGGCGTCCGCCACGGCCTCCTTGAAGAACGGATCAAGCAGCAGGTTGGTGAGCTTCGGGTCGCGATCGAAGGCCTCCTTGATCTTGCCTAGGAAGACGCTGCGGATAATGCAGCCGCCCCGCCAGAGCAGGGCGATCTTTCCGTAGTCCAGGTCCCAATTGTATTTGGCGGCGGCCGCGCGCATGAGCATGAAGCCTTGGGCGTAGGAGACGATCTTGGAGGCGTAAAGGGCCTTGCGGATGTCCTCAATGAAGGCTTCCCGGTCCGCGTCAAGCTGCGGCGAAGGGCCGCCGAGGACCTTGGAGGCGGCGACTCGCTCCTCCTTCATTGCCGAGAGGCAGCGGGCGTAAACAGCCTCGGCCACGAGCGTGACGGGCATGCCCAGGTTGGCCGAGCTGATCACGGTCCATTTGCCGGTGCCTTTTTGTCCGGCGGTGTCGAGGATCTTGTCCACCAACGGCTGCCCGTCGGCGTCCTTGTAAGCCAGGATGTCCCGGGTGATTTCAATCAGGTAGGAGTTCAGCTCGCCCTTGTTCCACTCGGCGAAGACTTGGCTCATCTGGTCGGGGCTCATGCCCAGGCCGACCTGCATCATGTGGTAGGCTTCGCAGATGAGCTCCATGTCCCCGTACTCGATGCCGTTGTGGACCATTTTGACGTAGTGGCCCGCGCCGTCGGAGCCGACCCAGTCGCAACAGGGCGAGCCGTCTTCCACCTTGGCGGCGATGGCTTGGAAGATGGGTTTGACATGGGGCCAGGCGGCCGGGCTGCCGCCGGGCATGATCGAGGGGCCGCGGCGCGCGCCTTCCTCGCCGCCTGAGACGCCCGTGCCGATGTAGAGGAGGCCTTTCGACTCGACGTAGCGGGTTCGCCGGATGGTGTCCTCGAACAGCGAATTGCCTCCGTCGATGATGATATCGCCCGGATCGAGGTGAGGAATCAGGCTTTCGATGAATTCGTCCACCGGCTTGCCCGCTCGAACCATCAGCATGATCCGGCGCGGCTTTTTGAGCAGGCGGACCATTTCCTCGATGGAGCGCGCGCCGAGCACGCGGGCGTTCTTGGCCTCGTTCTGGAGGAAATCGTCCACTTTGGAGACGGTGCGGTTGTAAGCCGCCACGGTGAACCCGTGGTCGCTCATGTTCAGGATCAGGTTTTTCCCCATCACGGCCAGGCCGACGACGGCGATGTCGGCCGCGGCTTCTTTCTTCGGTTGTTGCTGCGCGGCGTCTGTCATATGTCCTCTTTTGGTTTGCTTCGACAATCGGTTCGAAGATTCAACGAATCGGCCGGGAGAGTTTACTGCAAGGGGCGCGGGCCGCGCAACGACGCGGGCGGGAAGGCCGGACGAAAAAAAGCGGAGGCTCAATCCTCCGGGAGGGCGACTACGGCGAAGCGGTGTTTCTTGACGGCCGCGCGGACCTCTTCCTCTTCGAGCATCAGCGTCTTGTCCCGCTCGACGCCCAGGATCCGGATGCCCGCTCGGGCGCAGGTTTCGATCGTCTGATGACCGAAACAGGGGATGTCGAAGCGCATGTCGTGGTTTTCCTTGGCCACCTTCACGGCCGCGGCGCCGCCTTTGGGCCCGGCCAACTCCCCGCCGCGTTCCAGGCAGCGGTCAGTGCCTTCGAACGCCTCCACGGCGAGGATCATGCCGTCCTTGACGACCACGGTCTGGCCGATCTCCAGGCGGGAAATTTCCTTGGCGATGCGGAAACCGAGCTCCAGGTCGCGGCGTTCCTCGGGCGTGGGCTTGCGGCCCAGCAGAAAGCCCCGGCCGGGCATGCGCCGCCGGAGCCAGGGCGTGGGCTCGATCAGCTTGACTCCGGCCCGCTCCAGCTCTTCGGCCACCGCGCCGAAGAGGCTGTGGGCGTGCTTGTGTCGGAGCTTGAGGAGCAAGGTCATCGCCCGAAGGTCGGGCCGCATCTGGAACAGGTTCCGGGGGGTGATCTGGCCGACCATGACGCACCGGCGCACGCCCCGCTTGGCAAAGGCGGCGATGGTGCGAGTCAGTTGGCCCACCCGCAGCCAGATCAGCTCGTCCACCAGCTCCTCCAGAGCCGGGTCCGTTTCGCCTTCGTAGCCGACGGCGACGAGGCGTTTGACCCCTTGAGCCCGCGCCTCGCGGGCAAAGAGAAGCGGCAGCGAGCGATTGCCTGCAATGATCCCCAGCGCCTCGCTCGTCTCATTCACAATTTTTGACCTTAGCAAGGGCTCGGATTCTCGCGCAAAGCCAAAGAGCGCCCTATTCGGCCGACTCGCCGAGCGCCGCCAGCGCCTTGAGCAACTCCCGCCGGAGGCGGTCGGCCGGGCTGCGGTCCTTGGGCTCGCGCCATCGCAGGCGGTTTGCTCCGGGCGCGTCGAGGACTTCTTGGGGGGCGGTCCGGAGCAAGCGCTCCGCGCGCCGGAGCGAGTCGTCCCGCCGACCGCGGGCGCGGGCGGCTTTCACGGCTTTTTCCAGCATCACGAAATACTCGTAATCCTCCGCGCTTTCCCGGATCGCTTCCATCTGTTTGGCGGGAACAACCCCATCCGGATCCAGGAAAAGCGGCGTGTAAGGGCCGTGTTGGGCAAAGAATTCGTTCCAGGAAGAGGCCCCGCCGTTGTCCCCGAAGGCCCAGAAAAAGGAGCCGGTCCCTCCCGTCGCGCGGCAATGCCAAGCCTGAAGGCGATAGTAGCTGTACGGATCCAGGAGCTTCGCGGGCCCTGAGCAGGAGTAGAACTGGAGGGTCCGCCCCCGGTCGCGCTGCTTCAGATAAAACCGGGCGGAGGACTCGCCGCGAGCCAACCACATCGGCCGGTTCGGGCAGAGGACGTCGCAGACCTCGAACAGCTCGGCCGGGGCGTCGGCGGGGTTGCGGTAAGTGGGATCTTCCCAGATGAGAACCTCCGGCGCGGCGGCGCGGATGGCCCGCGCCCAAGCCAGCAACGCCGTGATGTCCGAGCCCTCGCGGGGCTCGTCGTGGAGCAGCAGCCCCAGCCGGTTCGGCGCGATTCCTTTCGACCGCAGGTGGCGCGTCCACGCCCGGATCCAGGCTCCTACCAGCCGGTTGAATTCGGGAGACCCGGCTTCCGCGCCTCTGAAACGGCTCTTCAGCGTCGCGGAGTAATCGGCGATCGAGAGGAACACCAGGTAGGCCTTCGCGTTCGGCCATTGAGCGATCCAATCGTCGAACCGCCGCGTGTTGATCCGAATTTTGCCCTTCTCGTCCCATGTGAACTGAAGCATCGCGGCCGACGTCGCCCACGGGGCGTTCACGCAGCGGCTTTGCAGGTGTTCGAGAAACGCCTTCCGGTTCCGGGAGGTGAGACCGTAAGCGCCTTCGCCGTCCGTGTAGCTCCATCCCCCCACCCAGAGGGCGGTCTGTTTCGGAAACTCCATCGGCCAGACGCGGAGACGCGCCGGCACGGAGAGGCGCCGCCCATCCGGCATTTCCGCCACAAGCCGCCCGACGCGCAGCCCCGGGGCGAGCGTCTGGGGGCGGAAGACGAGCCACACTTGCCGGATCAGGCCCGGCGCTGCCTGGATCCGCCAGGCGCGGCCGTCGCGTCGGGCCGGCGGCAGCGCGGCGGCGACCGGCTCGCCGAGGGAGGTGTCCGTCCACACCGCCTCGCGGACGGCAAGGCAGTCCGGCGTCGGTCCGCCGGGAAGCCCCTCGAACCACAGCCGGATTGAGATCGGTTTCTCTCCGCTGTTGGCCAGGTTGATCGCTCCGGCCCGGCATTCGCCCCGCATCGCATCGATCTCCACGGCTCCCGTATTCGGCCATGGCGGCAAGGCGAACAACGGGACCGGGTCCCACGGCGATCGCGGCGTCCACGCGGCGAGCGGATCGGCGCCCAGCGCCCGCCAGAGCGTCGCCTGGATTCGGAAAAGCTCGGCGTGGCGCGGGCCGAAGGGCAGGATGGCGCGAAACGCCTCCGGCTTGTCGACCGGGTCGGGGCCGCTTCGATTAAGGGCTTCCAGCCGCTGCCGTAGTCGCCGCTTCGTCGCCGGGGCGAGCTTGGCCTTCCGGATTTGCGCCGCAAGCGCGGCCGCGTCGGCCTCCCAGCGGCGGCGGACCGCAAGCTCCAGCCGCCTTTCCTCGTAGATCTTGCGGGCCGTCGTGGGCGCGCCTCCGCCCGGCTTCGCCGCGGTCAGGGAATCCGGTCCGCGAAAGACTTCCACCTCGTCGGTGAACACGTAAGCGCCGCCGGGCGGGGGGATGATGACAAACTGGACGAACCGGCCGCGGGCCCGCAGCGCGCGGGTCTCGAGCCGGCGGATTGCGTAGCCTTTGGGCCAGGGGCCGCGCTCGCGCCGGTCCAGGGCCGCCAGGTCGCCCGCGTCGTAGAACTTCTTGCCGTCTTCGCTCACCAGGATCTGCACGGCCAGGGGCCAGGTTACGCCGGCTGTCCCGGCGGCCGTGGTCATGGCCGCGCCGCCGATCGGCTCGGTCCTGCCCAGATCCACCGTGATGGCGACGTAAGGAGCGCCTTGCCAACCCACCGTGCCGCGCTGGGTCCAGAAATAGGCGCTGGCGGTCTTGCCGTCGGTGAGTTGCTTGAGGTCGTCCGGGTCCGTGCAAAGCCGGTAGTTCGGCGGCGGCTGGAGGCGGTAGGGCCTGCCCAGGGCCAGGTTCCTGGCGGAGGAGCCTTGCGCCGCGCCGGCGCACAAGAGCCACGCCCATGCCAAAGCCGCCGCCGCAGCAGCCGGGGAGGCCCGCCGCTTTCCTACGATTTGCATCTTCGTTCCTTTCGGTTCGTTTCGGAGGTTTCTCAGATTTCCCATCCGGGGCGGTATCGAGGGCGGAACATGAGGCGGTTGGCCTCCTCGGAATTTTCGAAGCGCATGCGCGCGGCGTCCCATCGCAGCTTGCCTTCCGCGCGCAGGGCGATCGTGCCCAGCAGGATTGTCTCGGCGAAGGGGTAGGCGCGCTCGAAGGAAGCGCTGGATTCGGCGCCCCCGCGGCAGGCGCGGATCCATTGCTCCAGCTCGG
>JAGHDA010000318.1 GCA_021160185.1 Verrucomicrobiota bacterium | reverse complement strand
CCATTCCAGCCGCCACGGCCCCCGGCTTCGCGTCCATCGGCAAACGCCCTCGTTGTGTTGGCGGAGCCGCCGCGCCACATCCGCGCTCAACCCGATGTAGCGTTTGCCCTTCTCGTTGCGCAGCACGCACGCCTGATAGCTGCGTTGGGAAATCGGCTGATCCATCTTCAGTCCCCGCAACGCCCTTTCCGGAGAACCTCGACGCGTCGGGGAAAATTGGTTGCGGGGGCAGGATTTGAACCTGCGACCTTCAGGTTATGAGCCTGACGAGCTACCGGGCTGCTCCACCCCGCGACCAGGCGGGAGTTACCATGCAAGAAGAGAGAGGGACTTTCAAGGGGGTTTTTTGAAAATTTTCCTTTCCGGCAAAGGGAGCGAAGCCGGGGCGCTTGAGACGGACCGGCCCCGACCGTAGGGTTCGGAGCGAATTGCAGCATGGCCAAGCCGATGAAGATTGAGCTGCCCGGCGGAGCGCGCGCGCCGATTCTTCATGAAGATCGGGCGGCGCTGGCGATCGACAAGCCGCCGGGCTGGATCCTGGCGCCTCCGCGCTGGACCCGCACTTCGCGGAACCTGCAATTGGCCCTGATGGCGGGGATTGCGGAGCGCGCGCCGTGGGCCAGGCTGCGCAATTTAAAATTCATCCGGTTCGTCCACCGGCTGGACGCGGAAACAAGCGGGGTTCTGCTGCTGGCAAAGAGCCGGGAGGCGGTGCGGCGGTTCACCCGGCTTTTTGCCGCGCGGCGAGTTCGAAAGCGGTACTTGGCGGTCGTGCGGGGCCGGCCGCCGGAAGGCCTTTGGGCCTGCGCCTTGCCCTTGCGGCAGGATCCGCGCGCCGGGCGCGTCGAACCCGATCGGCGGCGCGGGAAACCGGCGGAGACGCGGTTCCGGGCGCTCGAAACGATTGAAACCGAGGAGGGGCCGCTCACGCTGATCGAGGCGGAGCCGCTGACCGGCCGAACCCACCAGATCCGGGTTCACCTGGCGGCGAGCGGCTGTCCGATTGCGGGCGATCCGCTCTACGGGCGGGAAAAGGCGGCGGGCAGATCCTGCCGCGCAACCCCTTTCCTCGGGTTCGGGTTGCGGGCGGCGGAGCTGGCGTATCAGGACCCGTTCACGGGGCAACCGAGGCGGATCCTTGCGCCGGAGGCGGCTTTTCGGGCGGCCTTTGGCTTTTCGCCCCCCGAACCTTGAGACTCCCGCCGTTGCGGTCCTGGCCCGGTTCCTGCTAGGTTGCTTAGCGCAATGGACATTCGACGCTTGGGATGGCTGGCCTTTGTGGCGGCGGCGGGGATAAGCGCCGCTCAGGGCGCGGGCGAGGAGCACGTGATCATTTCCGAATTCATGGCGGCCAACTCGCACACGCTCCGCGATCGGTTCCGGGAGTATTCGGATTGGATCGAGCTCTATAACGACGGCGACGATCCGGTGGACCTGGCAGGTTGGGCGCTGACCGACGATCCCGACGATCCCGCAAAATGGGTTTTCCCCTCTGTGGTCCTTGATCCCGGGGAGTACCTGATCGTGTTCGCTTCGGGACGGGACATCCACGACCTGCGCATCCAGCTCCACACCAACTTCAGTCTGAACGCGGACGGAGAGTACCTGGCTTTGGTGGATCCTGAAGGCCAAACGGCCTTCGCCTACGAACCGGAATATCCGCCCCAACGGGGAGACGTCTCCTACGGGGTGCGCGACGGAAGGCCCTACTACTTCGAGACGCCCACGCCGGGCAAGCCGAACGTCGGGGGGGACAACAATTTTGTCGCCGACACCAAGTTCAGCGTGGATCGGGGGTTCTACGAACAGCCTTTCTTCGTGTCGATCACCTGCGAGACGCCCGGGGCCGTGATCCGCTACACGACCAACGGCTCGCCGCCCGCCGCGGACACGGGGCTGGTGTACACTGGGCCGATCCGAATCGCGGGCACGACCGTTCTGCGCGCGGCGGCCTTCAAGGAGGGCATGCTGCCCTCCAATGTGGACACGCAGACGTACATCTTCCTGGACGACGTGCTCCATCAATCCCCCGACGGACGGCCGCCGCCGGGCTGGCCCTCTTCCTGGGGCAGAAACACGGTGGATTACGGGATGGACCCGGAAATCGTCAACGATCCGAAATACGGCCCGAAACTGAAGGACGCCTTCCGATCTCTGCCCAGCTTTTCGATTGCGATGGACCTGGCCGACCTCTTCGATTCGCAAACCGGCATCTACGCCAACGCCAACCGACAAGGGCGGTTGTGGGAGCGGCCGTGTTCAGTGGAGCTGCTTTACCCGGACGGGAAAAAGGGCTTCCAGATCAATTGCGGGATCCGAATCCGCGGCGGGTTCAGCCGAAGCGGAGGCAACCCCAAACACGCCTTTCGCCTTTTCTTCCGGCAGGCCTACGGATCGGGCAAGCTGCGCTACCCGCTGTTCGACGATCAGGGCGCGGACGAGTTTGACTGCGTCGACTTGCGGACTTTCCAGAACTATTCCTGGAGCTTCCAAGGCGACAGCCGGGGCATCTTCGTCCGCGATCAGTGGAACCGGGACACTCAGTTGGCGATGGGCCATCAGGCGGAGCGCGGCAAGTTCTATCACCTGTTCATCAACGGACAATATTGGGGGCTGTACAACACCTGCGAGCGCCCCGAGGCCTCCTATGGAGCGACCTACTACGGCGGGCGCAAGAACGATTACGACGTCATCAAAGTCGAGGCGGGGCCTTACACCATCTCCCCCACAGACGGCGACATAAACGCCTGGAAACGGCTCTACAACGCTTGCAAGGCCGGCCTGGAAAGCGACGCGGCTTACGAGCGCATCCAAGGGCGCAATCCGGACGGCACGCCGAACCCCGATTACGAGAACCTGGTCGATGTGGACAACCTGATCGACTACATGTTCGTCATCCTCTACGGAGGCAACCTGGACGCGCCCATCTCCAACTTCTTGGGCAACACGCGGCCGAACAACTGGTACGGCATTCGCAACCGAACGGGCCTTTCGGGCGGGTTCAAATTCTTTGTTCACGACGCCGAGCACACCTTGCTCAACGCGCATGAAAACCGCATCGGCCCCTTCCCCGCCGGGGAAAGCTCGTTGACTTACAGCAATCCGCAATGGGTGTGGCAAAAGATGTGGGCGAACAAGGAATTTCGCATGCGCGTGGCGGACCGCGCGCAGAAGTTCTTCTTCCACGGCGGCGCGCTCACTCCTGAGGCCTGCCTGGCGCGCTTTAACAAACGGATCCAGGAGATCGACCTGGCCGTCTACGCCGAATCCGCCCGGTGGGGCGACGCCAAGAGGAGCCGGCCCCTTACCCACGACGACTGGCTGAACGCGGTCAACAATGTGCGGAACAATTTCTTTCCCCAACGCACCGCGATTGTCCTCGACCAGCTCCGCTCCAAGGGGCTCTACCCGCCGATCGACGCGCCCGAGTTCAACCAGTTCGGAGGCCGGATCGATCCCGGCTTCCGCCTCCGCATCAGCGCGCCCCAGGGGACGATCTGGTACACGCTGAACGGCTCGGACCCGCGGCTGCGCGGCGGCGCGGTTTCCCCCACGGCGCGGCGTTACACGGCCCAGATCCCGCTCACCGAATCCACCGTCGTGAAGGCCCGAGCGCTTTCAGGCGACACCTGGAGCGCCCTGAGCGAGGCGGCTTTTCTCGTTCGCCAGTCGTTTGACCGGCTGCTCCTGACCGAGTTGATGTACCACCCGCGGGCGGAGGCTCAATTGGACGGGGACGAGTTCGAATTCATCGAGATCAAAAACGCGGGCGACGCCGAACTGGACCTGAGCGGGGCGCAATTCACCGACGGGATTGAGTTCGTGTTTCCTTTCGGCTTCCGGTTGGGGGCGGGCGAGTTCGCCGTGCTGGTCAGGAACCCCGAGGCCTTCGCCCAACGGTATCCGGAGGTCCCGATCGCCGGCGT
>JAGHDA010000218.1 GCA_021160185.1 Verrucomicrobiota bacterium | reverse complement strand
TGCGTCCAGGGCGCTCAGGACGAATTCCAGCAGCTCCTGCGTTTCGGATCGCAGCGTCGGTTCGGGCGCGGGAGCGGTTTCAGCCGGAGCGGGCGCCGCGGTCAACCGGCAACCCGCCGCGCGGCGGTCGCCGTCCCACACCGGATGCCACGCAAGCCGCGTCCGGACGTAACGGCCGTCCCGGCGCCGCAGGCGCACGACCGCCCCTGCGCCCGAGCCGCCTTGGAGCAGACTGCTCCAGACTTCCTCAAACACAGCGCGATCTTCCTCGTGGACCAGCGACGCCGGCGCGCCGGGATGCCGAACGTACTCGTCCGGCATCCAGCCCAGAAGCGACGCCACAGAGGGGCTGACCCAGACCAACCGCCCCTCCAGATCGATCCAGTGTTCCGTGTCGCGGCTGGAGAGGGTAATTGTTTGCCACGCGGTTTCCAGCCATCGGGCTGTCCGACTCCATTCCAGGCTGATTTCGTGGAGGAGGACCCAAGACTCGTCCCTTCCTTCCACGGGGGCGGCCAGGAGGGCGACTTCCACGCCCTTGACCTCGTCCCGCGTTTCGATGAAGAACCGGAACCACTGTTTGCCCTCCCTCCGGGCCAGGGCGAGGCCTTCGGTCCAGGCTTCCTGGGAAGGACGGCCGTCAGGCTGTTCCTCGGGGGCGAAGTCCGCCGGCGCGCGGCCTGCGGCGTCCTCTTCCCGTTCCAAGCCCAAAAGCCGGAGGGCCGCCGGATTCGCGCCCGCGATCCGATCGTTCCGGACCCGCAGCGCCGCCACGGGGGCCCCGGCGAAGATCCGTTCCACAGCCTGATCCGTCAGCCGTCGCCGAAGCGTTTCGTCCTCCGCCGCCGAAGCGGGCCGGAGAATCGCCACGATTCGAGTCTCTCCCGAAGCCGGATCGACCATTTCCGCGCCGAGCCAGGCGACGCGCACGGTTTCTCCCTCGCCCCGGCGGAGATCGACGCGTTTTTCCCCCGCCAGGCTTTGAGGCAGGAGGGTTTCGTCTTGCTTCAGCTCCGGAACGATCTCGCCGATCGGACACCCGAGCAGCTTGCTCCGCGGCTTGCCCAACAGCCGCCCAGCCGCGGCGTTGGCCAGGACAAGCCGGCCTTTGGGGTTGAGAATGAGTGTCGCTTCGGGAAGCGCCTCAAGCAGGCGGCCGAACCGCTCTTTCTCCCGGCTGGCTTCCTGCTCCTTGGCCAGCAGCCGGCTCCGGGCGCGCTTGACCTCCACCCGAGCGCTCCACGCCCCCATCGCCAGAAAGACGAGCAGGAGCCCCGCTCCCGCCTCGGCGGCCACGCGGCCGATCGAGATCGCCGGCGCGGCGCGGCTCAAGCCGATCCGCCAGCGCACGCCGCCGATCAGAATTCCAGGATCGGACCGCAAGGCTTCCGCCTCGGGCTTGCCAAGAAGCCGCGCCCATTTCCCGCCGCCCGGCAATTGCACGTAGAGGGCCCACCGGACGCCCTGTTTTTCAAGAGACTCAAATCCGGCCAACCGCGCCAAGTTCGCCAGATCCGCCCATGCCGTCACAAACCCGACAAAGGGCCGGCCGGGCCCGCCGCCGAAAACCGGAACCCAGAGCGCGCACCCGAAGCGTTGAGGAGAAAGCTTGATCGGGGCGCTGACCGTGATTGAGCGGCTCTGGAGGGCCTTGGCGGCGGCGTTCACGAGAAGCGGGTTCCGGGCCCAGCTTCGCCCCAGCCACTCCTGCAGGGAGGCCGCTCCGGGCTTGACGCGCAGCCGCTCCCACGATTGGCGTCCGAAGCCTACGCCCTCGATCCCCGGCGAAGCCGCCAGCGCCGCTTCGGCCCAGGGGTCGAATGCAGCCGGTCCGGATCGGGCCACGCCGGCCGCCACGGTGCGGGCCGCCAGGTAAAGGCGCGCCCATACGTGGGTCCAGCTCATCGCCTGGGCCCGAATCATGCGTTGGGTTTCACAGCGGAATGCGTTCGCCCGCGACATCTCCGCCCACACGACCCCCCCAAGCGTCAACAACGCGCCCGCCGCGAAAATCAGCCCAAGCTGCTTCCGCAAGCGGCCCGCCTCCGCCTTGCCGAGCCCCAGAAAACCGTCCTGTTGCGATCGCTCCTCCTCTTTGTTCATTGCGCGTCCGATCTTCAATCAATCTTCCGGATGTTGCCGCCGCCGCGGGGCGGGCGGGGAACGCAGGCGCCGCCGCAGCCCGGGTTGCTCCTCGCAAGCGAACCTAACAGAGCCAACCCCCGCCGCTCAAGCGTCATTGAGCGAGCCTCCAGCCTCTTGCAGGCCCTGCGTCCGTTCCAGCGCAGGATCGGACGCGCAACCCGCTCAGCGGAAAGAAGCTGTGTCAAATTGGGGCGGACCGACCTTCTCGCCCGTGGCGCGGACCGTGGGATAAATCGCTCCCACTTTGTCCAACCAAGCCCGGAGATCGGCGACGAGCCCGGCCGCCACGGCCCGATGAGCCGACCGGGTCGCCGGCGTCGCGGCCAGGTCGGTCGTCTCGGACGGATCGTCCGTGAGATTGAACAGCGACCAGGAGGCCGTCTCGTAATAGTAAATGAGCTTGTAGCGTTTGTCGCCGGCTTTCCTGATGATGGTGGAGCAGGGGGCGGCTCGATTGTCCAGGTAGCCCGGGAAGTGCCAGTAGAGCGCCCGCTCCGGAAGCCGATCGGTCTGCCCGAATACAAGCGGCGCCAGCGAAACCCCGTCCAGAGGTTGTTCCTGCGGATCGGGCAAGGGCGCGCCGGCCAGGTCGGCCAGGGTTTTGTAAAAGTCCACCATGATGACGGGCGCGCTGTGGGTCCGGTGCGGCGCGCGTCCCGGCATCCAGAAAATGAGCGGAACCCGCACGCCGCCCTCGTAGAACATTCCCTTGTAGCCCCGGAGCGGAAAATTGCTCGTGCTGCCTCGGGGGCCGCCGTTGTCAGAGTAAAAGATCACCAGGGTGTTCTTCGCCAAGCTGTCCGAGCAATCCCCGTTGCCGTCCGGATCGGTCAAGTAAGCAAGCAGCCGACCCACGGACTGGTCCAACTGCTCCACCATGGCCGCGTAGTTGACGTTGGTCTGACCGATGCGGCTGGGCCGGGCGAGCCGCTTGGCTTGGTATTTTGCCCGCAGATCCGGCCTCGGCTGCAAGGGCGAATGCACCAGATATTGATGGAATTGAACATACCAAGGACGGCCGCTTTTTCTTTGGGACTCGATAAACGCTATCGCCGCGTCAGTCAGGGCGTCGCCCACGTGCTTCTTCGTTCCCGCCAGAGAGGCCGGGAGCCGGCGGTTCGGCTCTGCCCAGAACCGGCATCGGGCAAGATAGGCCGCGTCGTAAGGAGCGGCGTATGGATCCAGTTCCGGTCCGATGCGCCGGCCAAACTGCCAGGCTCCCGACCGACTCTTCACCGCCCAGTAGCTGCCGGGGCTTCCGGCCGGGCCGCCGCCGAAGTTGAAATCAAATCCCTGGCTTTCAGGAAGCGTGGCCCGACCGCCTTCATGGCCTCCCACATGGTACTTGCCGAAATGCGCCGTCACGTAGCCCGCTTTTTTTAACGTTTCGGCGATCGTGGTCACCGCCGCAGGCGCGTCCTGATGTTGCGGCGGCCCCACGAGGGGAGGCTTGCCGTTGCCTCGATTCAGACTGCCTACGTTGTAGACACGCGTCCGAGGCGGGTACTGGCCGCTCAGGATGGCCGCCCGCGTGGGAGCGCAGTTGGGACAGGTGTAGGCCGTTGTAAAGACTGCTCCTTCCCGCGCCAGCCGATCGATGTTCGGCGTCTCGTAAAAGTCGGACCCGCTGTAGCCGGCGTCGGCCCACCCCAAATCATCCGCGAGAATGAACAAGACATTAGGGCGGCGCGGCGGCGCGCCTGCCCCAGCCGGTTGCGGCCATCCCGCGGCCAGAAGAAGGCACAAGACGGCAAGGAGGCTTCCTCCGTGTCTTCGACGTTGCGTGTTCATAGACATTCCAATTGCACTCCAAGACCTTGCCCAAGGCAACGACGGAGCCGCCGCCGGTTCCAGGAAAAAACAGGCGGTCTTCTCCAAGGGCCTTTTCGCCGAGCGGCGCGGCCGGGGGGCAGCCGGAAAAGATTCGCCCGAAACGGCGGCGAGGGCTCAGGTTGAAAAGCTCCCGGAAGCAGCTACAGTTCTTGGGCGTTTGGGGCGAAAAATATGCAGAGACGGGTATAAACAGGAAGAGCCATGAATGAGACGACGCTGGCATTTTTCTTCATGCCGTTCGACATCTTCATTCTGCCGGGGTTGATCCTGGGGATCTACGCCCAGATGAAGCTGATGAACGTTTATCGGCGCTATATCCGCGAGCCGGCTTCCCGCGGCCTTTCCGGAGCGGAAGCGGCGCGGAGCATCCTCGATGCGGCGGGATTGGCCGATGTGTCGGTGCGGCCGATTCCCGGCGCGCTCACCGACCACTACGACCCGACGCGGCGGACCCTGTTCCTTTCCCAGGACAATTTCTACGGACGCTCCCTCGCCGCCCTGGGCGTGGCCGCGCATGAAGCGGGTCACGCTCTCCAGCACCAGGCCGCCTACGCGCCCCTGCAACTTCGGATGGCCCTGGTCCCGGCGACGGCGCTGGCCACCAAGGCAGCTTTCCTGATCCTGTTCGGCGGAATGGCGCTCATGATGATCGGCTTCTTGCACCCGGTCGTGTTCGCCAAGCTGCTCCCCTGGGCCATCGGAGCCTACGGTGTCGTCGCGCTCTTTCAACTCATCACCCTGCCCGTGGAATACGACGCGAGCCGGCGGGCCAAACGACGCCTGCTCGCCCTGGGCCTGATCGATCCTGCCGAGGCCGGGGCGGTGAGCCGGGTTCTCAACGCGGCCGCGCTGACCTACGTGGCGGCGCTGGTCACCGCCGTCCTTGAGCTGCTGCGCTTGGTCATGCTGGCGCAGTTCCTCGGAGGGAACGACGCCTAAAGGGCCGCCGACTCCCGGTTCGTACGAAACATCCCAACCGCCAACGTAAGGAGCGGGCAAGAGCCGCTCGGCAGGCGGGGGCCGCGTGGTTTTCCCTTCGGTTTCGATCCGCCTTGTGACCTTAGCGGCTGCGGCGGACAGTTGCTCGGAAGCGGGCCGCCGATTATTCTTCGGAGCTATGCGGATCTTATCGGGCATTCAACCGTCCGGGGCGCTGCACCTGGGCAACTATTTCGGGATGATGAAGCCCGCCGTGGAGCTTCAGGAGAAGGGCGAGGCTTTCTACTTCATTGCGGATTATCATTCGATGACTTCGCTTTTCGATGCGGAGTTGCGGCGGCGCTACAGCCTGGGCGTGGCGCTGGACTTCCTGGCCTGCGGCCTGGATCCGGAGCGCACAGTCTTTTTCCGCCAATCGGACGTGCCGGAAGTGACCGAGCTGACGTGGCTGTTGAGCACGGTGACGCCGATGGGGCTGTTGGAGCGTTGCCACAGCTACAAAGACAAGCTTGCCAAGGGCATTTCGCCCAGCCACGGCCTGTTTTCCTATCCGGTGCTGATGGCGGCCGACATCCTGATCTACGACTCGAACGTAGTGCCTGTGGGCAAGGATCAGAAGCAGCATGTGGAAGTCACGCGCGATATCGCCATCAAATTCAACGAACGTTACGGACGGACTTTTGTCTTGCCCGAGCCGCTTATCCGGGAGGAGACGGCGGCGGTGCCCGGGGTGGACGGCCAAAAGATGAGCAAGAGCTACGGGAACACGATCGAGATCTTCGGCGAGGAGAAGGCCCTTCGGAAGAAGATCATGAGCATCGTGATGGACAGTCGCCCGGTGGAAGCCCCCAAGCCGGACGCGGACCGCAATCTGGCCGTTCGTCTTTTGAAGCTGGTGGCTCCGCCGGAAGAGGCCAAGGAGTGCGAGGAAAGGCTTCGAGCGGGAGGGTTCGGCTACGGCGAGTTGAAGAAGAAACTTTTTGAGCATTACTGGGCTTATTTCGAAAAAGCGCGTCGCCGTCGAACCGAGTTGGAGAAGAATCTCGATTATGTCCAGGAAGTCCTCCGCAAGGGGGCGCAACGGGCGCGCGAGGTGGCGGGCAAGGTGTTGAGCCGGGCCCGGCGCGCCGCCGGCCTGGAGTAAGCGCTCGGCGCGGTTGCCGGGGCTTTCCAGCAAAAGAGGATGCAATCTTGCCAAGGCGGGTGGAGTTCCTCTTGCCTGGTGTGGCATAGTGTTTCTGTAACGCCGCAAGGGAGAAGCCCAAGCGGCGAGATGTTTTTGCGGAGGAATTCATGAGCGAGGATGTGCAACGAATCGTCGCCGAGCATCCGTTTTGGCAAGGCATTGATCCCCAGGTCATTCCTTCCCTTGTCGCTTCGGCTCAGATCAACCGCTACGGCGTGGGCAAGGTGATCTTCCAGGAGCGCCAGGAAGCGCGGAACTTTTATCTGCTCCACAAAGGGCATGTGGCCGTCGAGACGTTCGTGCCCGGCGAGGGTGTGAGCGTGTTGACTGTGCTGCATCCGGGGGAAGCGTTGGGGTGGTCTTGGCTGTTCCCGCCCTATCGGTGGCAGTTCAGCGCGCGGTCGGTGGACGCGACCGAGGTGATCGTGCACAGCGCGGATCAGCTTAGGAAGCTTGCCCAGGAGAACCCCGCTTTTGGAAAAGAGCTGGTCACCCGCATGGCCCAGGTGCTTCTGGAGCGGCTCAAAGCGACGCGAGAAAAGCTCGAGGAGCTTCGCGTGCCCGAATGCGGCGCCCACATCGACGAGTGCCTGGGCGAGCCGGAGGACGCCGATCCCTACGACGTGCCGACGAGCTTCCGGCCCAAGACTTGAACGCCCGTCGCTCTCGCCTTAAGGCGACTCGACGCTCAGGCGGTAGTACCACGGGCCGCCCGAAGCGGGGGCCGCGAAGAGCGCTTCGTAGGTCCCCGGTTCCTCCTGGGGGGCGCGATTTGCGGTTTCTTGATCCGAGTCCAAGGCCCGGCAAGGTCCGGGGCCTGCTCCACGTAGATCCTGGGCGAGGGAGGGTTCGCCGGGAGGAGAAACTCGACGGCCATCTGATCCGGCGGAACAAGGCGGACGGAGCGGATCCATGACTGTAGGGGATCGGCGGGAACGGCCGCGCTTTCGAACAATGGGCCCCATTCCAGCGGATAACGCCCCCAAACCAGCCCCCTTGTCTGCGCCCCGACCGCGCCGGGGATGCGAGGCGTGAAGACCGCTTGCCCCTCCGGATCCAGAACCGTTTGTTGAGGCCGGAAGAGCCGCTCCACGTCGTCAAACTGGATGTTGTAGAAGTGCCAACCTACCCCCAGCTGGGTGGCAACAAAGATCTCCCCGCCCAGCGAGGCGTAGTTGAAGCGCAGCGCCGCGGCGCGCCCAACGTAGTTTGTGAGGGGGACCTTGATTTCATGAAAGTTTGTCTCCCCCTCGTCGCCCGAGCCGATCTGGACGAAAAGGTCCCGCCATGTTCGTCCCTCGTCGCCTGAAATCTGCACCTTCGCCGCTTGGTTGGTGGAAGCCCAGCTCAACAGGCTGTAGAAGCGGAGCGCCGCGTTGGTTCCCCGGGGGCAGATCGGTTCCCTGAAACAGAGGATTTGATCCGCCGCGCCTGCCCGCGGATGCGTGAGATGGTAGTAGAAGTAGTTGGGCGCATCCTCATAAGGCGTGAACGGCGAGTAGTCCGGATCGGTTTTGTTGAGAAAAGCGGAAGGCTGAACGCCCACGCCGGCCTTGGCTTCAAAAGGCAGGAGACTTCCCAGCCGCCATTCGTATGCGTCCGCCCCCGGGGTCGGCGCTGCCAGACGGAAGAGGGCGCTCTGGAGGAGCGGCGTCTCCGCCGGACCGGCGATCTCCGGTTCCGAAGGGCCTGGCGCGGCGGGATCGAAGACGACGGTTTCATAGGCATAGTGATTGGTCGCCCCGTCGAGGACCACGCCGGCGATATGGATGGAGTAGGAGACGTCCGACTCCGGCCGGGGCATGGCGTACGGCGCGTTGGGGTCTATGTCATCGGGATGCCAGACAAGGGTGTTTTCCCCAAAGCCCTCTTCCACCGGCTCTGTAGCCACAGGGACCGGCTCCCCGTTCCGGGTCATGGTCACCGAGGCGGCGGTGAAATCCGCTCCGGGCAGGGAAAAGGACCACCGGGCGTGGACGAGCTGGTAGGGAACGAACCCCGGCGGCGGCCAGGCCACGAATTGGTCCCGCACGCTCGGCCGCGTTTCGGGCGCGTCAGGATCCACCACCCACGTCGCGTTGGCTGCGGGGCCTTCGGGGGTCTTGGGTATGTCCCCCAAGCCCACCCTCGTGAGATTCGGGAAGAGCAGCCATCGCCGGTGGCCCACATGGCTGTTGGTCGCGCCGAAGTCTTCGATGTAGCCGTCAATCGCTTCCGGCCCGCATTCGCCCAGGGCCAGAGCGGAATGCCCCGCCGCTTCCCGAGCCGCTTCTGAATAGCAGTGGAGATCCGGTTCGGGAAAATGCGTCAGAAGCTGGTTGACGCTCATCACCAGAGCGGCTTCCTGGGCCTTGGCGTCCCATTCCGGATCCGTGGCGAGCACGGGCGGAACCCCCGCAAGCAGCCGGTAGAGGTTGAGCCGGTCCAGCGTAGCCAGCCGGAAAGCCTCGCCCGAATTGCCCGCGTCGCACGCGGCCTTGTCCCCCGTCCACTCCGGCTTAGCTTCCCCGGTCCCGAAATACACCGCCCAGAACACGTTTCGGACCAACTCCCGATCCTGCGTGTCGAGGAATTTTGTCTTAGGAGATCCGGCGGGACGGCGGGACGGCGGAGCGGATTGCTCAGGCCGCGCCCTGGGCCCCAAACGAGGCGGCGTTCCGAGCAAAAGGGAGGCTCCTGCAAGCCCCGGCGCCGCCCCCAACCACACGCAAAAGAACCACGCCCATACAATCGCCCTGACCCGCTTCATGCAGCGCGGAATGTGCCCGGCCTCCGCCCTCTTTGTCAATCGAGTTCCCCGGCCGGCCCCTACGGCGCTGTTGACTCAAAAGTTTTGACATCTGGGGAGGTTGGCTGGGGATGGCTGGAGGAGGGGCTGGCGGTGATTCTGCATCGGGCGCGTCCTTCCAGCTCTCCCCCGGCATCTACGCAAAAAGTCGCAGAGGCGCTGGCCGGCTTCGTCTGCGAGGTTGGCTGTCAAACTAACAGAGGGGGGTCGAAGGCTCCAAGACCGTCAAGCCCCCAGTCGCGTAAATTCGACGGTCAAATCATCGCGATTTGACTCGGAAAGAATGTCGCCGAAGAAGGGCGCGGGGCTTGGTAAGAAGCTCTTTTTGAGTTCGGACGGCGGCCGCTTCCGGCCTGGTTATCCTGGAGGCGGGCCTTGGCTCGGCTCGAACGGAAGCTTCAGGCCGAGGAAGCGCGCCGCCTGGGCCACGTCCTTGTCCCCTCGGCCGGAGAGGTTGATGATGATAACGGCCTCGGGCGGGAGCTTGGGCGCTTCGCGGACGGCGGCGGCCACCGCGTGGGCCGACTCCAGCGCGGGGATGATTCCCTCCTCCTTTGCCAGGAGGAGAAAGGCGTCGAGCGCTTCGGCGTCCGTGGCGTAGGTGTATTCGGCGCGGCCAAGCTCTCGCAGCCACGCGTGTTCCGGGCCTACGGCCGCGTAGTCGAGTCCCGCGCTGACGCTGTGGGTGAGTTGGATTTGACCGTGTTCGTCCTGCAGGACGTAGGAGCGGGCGCCTTGGAGAACCCCGGGCGAGCCGCCTTGGAACCGGGCCGCGTGCTTGCCCGCGGCGATGCCTTCGCCCCCGGCCTCAACGCCCAGCAGGCGCGTTTGCGCGTCTTCCAGAAACGGATAAAAGAGCCCCATGGCGTTGGAGCCGCCTCCGACGCAGGCGATCAGCAGGTCCGGCAATCGTCCCTCGGCGTCGAGGATTTGCCGCCGCGCCTCCTCGCCGATGATTTTCTGGAAGTTGCGGACCATTTCCGGGTAGGGATGCGCGCCGTACACGGTGCCGAGCACGTAATGGGTGGCCTGGACGTTGGCGACCCAGTCCCGCATCGCCTCGTTGATGGCCTCCTTGAGGGTCTGTTGGCCGGCGCGCACGGGGCGGACTTCGGCCCCGAGCATCTGCATGCGATAGACGTTGAGGGCCTGCCGCTCGCAGTCCACCGCGCCCATGTAAATGACGCACTCGAAGCCGAAGAGGGCGGCCGCCGTGGCCGTGGCCACGCCGTGCTGGCCGGCGCCGGTCTCGGCGATGAGCCGCCTCTTTCCCATGCGGCGGGCGAGCAGGGCCTGTCCGAGGCAGTTATTGATTTTGTGGGCTCCGGTGTGGAGGAGGTCTTCCCGCTTCAGATAGATTTTTGCTCCGCCGAGCCGGCGCGTGAGCCGCTCTGCGAAGTAAAGCGGCGTGGGCCGCCCGGCGTATTGGCGGAGGTAGTAATCGAACTCGCGGCGGAATTCAGGGTCGGTTTCCGCCCGTCGGAACTCGGCTTCAAGCTCCATGAGCGGGCGCATGAGGGTTTCGGGCACAAAGCGCCCGCCATAAGGGCCGAAACGTCCGGCGGCGTCCGGCCCGCGCGGGATGGGCTTGGCGGTTTGGGATGGTTTCGCGGCCATCGGTCCGGGTTCTTTCTTCAAGGCAACGCCGTGGCGCCCATCAGGTAGCGGTCGCACTCCCGCGCCGCGGCGCGGCCTTCGC
>JAGHDA010000322.1 GCA_021160185.1 Verrucomicrobiota bacterium | reverse complement strand
GAAGCTGACGATTTTCCCACGGCGGGTCGGCGTCCCGTCCGCATCCACCAGGCCGAGCCGCCTCCAGAGGGCGGCGGTGCCGGCGCGTTTCGGCAACTCCCGGCACTTTTCGAGCAGCGGGCACCGAGCGCAAGCCGGTTGGATCGATTCTCGGATGGGCGGACGCCAAAGGGCTGCGCCGTAGCGGTCCACGGTGGAGGCCACGGAGGCGTCCTCCAATGCCGCCGCGATGGCCAAGCCGTGGCTTTGGGCGAAGAAGCTGACGATTTTCCCACGGCGGGTCGGCGTCCCGTCCGCATCCACCAGGCCGAGCCGCCTCCAGAGGGCGGCGGCGCCGGCGCGTTTCGGCAACTCCCGGCACTTTTCGAGCAGCGGGCACCGAGCGCAATCCGGTTGGATCGATTCGCGGATGGGCGGACGCCAAAGGGCTGCGCCGTAGCGGTCCACGGTGGAGGCCACGGAGGCATCCTCCAAAGAGATCACCCCATAGAGCCCGGAGGGCCCCCGGTGAATCTTGAGGAGGCGCATGCCCCGTTTTCTCAGCGCCGCCCGGAGGGTCGGAAGAATCCGCTTTTCCCAGGATCGGAGCCCCACTACGCTGTTTTGCCACCCCGCGGCGCGGCGCGTCCATCGCATCAAGCGCAGTCTGTGAGCGCGGATTTTCTCCGCCAGTCGCACGGTGCGTCCGTAAACAGGCCGCCCGTCGATTTCACCCACTTTTTTGGGCGAACCGAAACCAAGGGCTTCCATTGCCTTTGGATCGCTCAGGAGCGGTCGAAGGCAGGAGGTTTCCGAGAGGTTGTCCCCGCCCGGATTTCTCGCTTTTTCGGGGAAGACCAAGACTTCCTTGGCGGGGCGGAATTCGGTTTTCCTCAAGGGCTCCCACTCGCCCCGGCTGTTGAGAAACTCCCTGTATTTGGATCTGGAGAGCCGGGAGCGTTCCGAATCCGTGGCCAGCCCGCAAGGGGTGTGAGGATGGGCCAATGAGAACTCGATCCCAAGGGGAATCGGGCGCACGGTGAAAAGCCGCTGCTGAACTTTCACCGCAGCTTGGAAAGGGTGCTTGCCTTCTGCTGCCGCTGCGTCCATCAGACTCAACAACGCGCCCCAATCCACCATCCCGTTGCGCCTCAGGTGGCAGGCGTGGGCATCCACGAGGCGCACGCCGTTGTTGGTGACGATGACGTAGCCCACTTCGTCGATCCCCCGGCGGCCGGCCCGCCCGAACATTTGGAGGATTTCATCCGGGCGGAGGGGATGTTCTGCGCCGTCCCGCTTGTAGGAGTCGCCTGCAAGGGCGACGCTTCGGAGAGAAAAATTGATTCCCGCCGCCAGGCCCATCGTGGCGACTACCACACGCAGTTGGCCGGCTTTGGCAAGCGGTTCGATGACGCCCGCCCGGGTCGCGTAGCTGAGCCCGCTGTGGTGATAGGCGATTCGAGACCGGAGGAGCTTGGCGAGGGACCCGCCTACAAGGCGCTTCTGGGCGGGTGAGAGTTTCAGGGGGTCGATCACGGGAAGGGCTCGGGCCAATTCGACGGCCAATTTTTCCGCCGCTTGCCTTCGAGGGGCGAAGATCAGGATGGGCGCAAGTCCTTCCGCAATAGCCTTGGCGACGAGTCGCGGCCAGTAGCCGCGGATGGAGGAGGGGATGCGGGCGCTCAAGGCTTCCGCGTCCACTTCTTCCAGAGGGACTGGCCGGAAGTCGGAGCGGACTACGACCGCGTCGCGCCCGAGGCGGCGGAGCCATTCCGCGACATGTTCCGGGTTGCCCACACTGCCGCTGGTAAGGAGGAGTTGGGTTTCTTCCGGAGCGAGGGCGAGGGCCATCTCGTAGTTGAGCCCCCGGTCGGGGTCGGCGATCATTTGGTACTCGTCAATGGCAAGCAGGGCGGGCCCGTCGCCGCGGATGAGCCTGGGCTTTTGGGTTTCCAGGGTGGCTACGATGATCGGCGCTTCCAGATTGTCGGAGAGATCGCCCGTGGTGATGCCGACATCCCATCCTCGGGCGCGCCATTCGGCCAGTTTGTCATTCGCCAAGGCGCGGGTGGGGACGGTGAAGACAGCCTGACCGTGAGGCTGCCCGTTGTTGGTCCAAAGTTCGAAGATAAGAGTTTTGCCCGCGCCGGTAGGGGCGTGGACGACGACGTCTTTGCCCTCCCGCAGGGCGGTTACTGCTTCCTGCTGCCAGAGATCGGGGACAACCATCCGGTTGAGAACCTCTTCGATCGAGACGTTTGCGCCTGTAGGTTCCACGGGAAGTAGAGTAGCGCAAGAACGGGAAAGGAAAAGGGGAGTTTCCGAAGCAGGGGGAGAGTTCTACAGTAAGGGGAAGGGTAGGGGATGCAGAGCGAAAATCGGAATGAGGAGTTATCCGAAAAAATATGATGTGATCGTGGTCGGCGGGGGCCACGCGGGCGTGGAAGCGGCGTTGGCGGCGGCGCGGATGGGCGCGGAGACGCTCCTTCTTACCATGAACCTGGATATGATCGCCCAAATGTCCTGCAACCCGGCGGTGGGCGGATTGGCGAAGGGGCACCTCGTTCGGGAGATCGACGCGCTTGGGGGGGAGATTGGGCTCAACACGGACATGACCGGCATTCAGTTTCGGATGTTGAACACCCGGAAAGGGCCGTCGGTTCAAGCGGGCCGGGCGCAGTGCGACAAGAAGGCGTATCAATTTCGGATGAAATGGGTGTGCGAACGCCAGGAGCGCCTGGATGTGCGGCAGGGGCGATGCACGGCGATTTGGACGGAGAAAGGCAAAGCAAGAGGGGTAGAGACAGAGCTGGGAATTCGTTATGAGGGCAGGGCGGTAGTGGTGACTTCCGGGACGTTCCTCAGGGGGTTGATGCATATCGGGGAGGCAAAGATTCGAGGCGGTCGGGCAGGGGAGGGCGCTGCGGAGGAGCTTTCCGCCTCGCTGGAGGCGTTGGGGTTGAAATTGGGCCGGTTCAAGACCGGAACCCCGCCGCGGCTGCTCCGTCGGAGCATCGATTTCACCAAAATGCAGGAGCAGCCAGGGGATGAGCCGCCTCCGTATTTCAGCCATTGGCATGATCCGGCGATGTTCCACGTGGAACATTCCGAAGGCCGTCGCTATCTTAAGGGCTCTCTCCTTGCCAGGATCGGATGCCAGTTGCCTTGCTATATTTCCTACACCACGCCTGAAACGGCGCGGATCATCCGGGAAAACCTTCATCTCTCTCCTCTTTACGCAGGCGTCATCCAGGGCACGGGCCCTCGGTATTGCCCCTCCATCGAGGACAAAGTGGTTCGGTTTGCTGACAAGCTTCAGCACCAGCTTTTTTTCGAACCCGAGGGATGGGAGACCGAGGAAATCTATGTCAATGGTTTTTCCACAAGCCTCCCTTACGAGCTCCAAATCGCCATGGTTCGAACTATCATCGGCTGCGAGCGCGCCGAGATCATGCGCCCCGCTTACGCGGTGGAATACGATTATGTCCCCCCTACCCAACTCCAGCCCTCCCTTGAAACGAAGGTTTGTGAAGGCCTCTATCTTGCCGGGCAGATCAACGGCACTTCCGGCTATGAGGAGGCCGCCGCTCAGGGCTTGATCGCGGGCGTCAACGCTGTGCGCAAGCTCCAGGGAAAATCCCCCCTCATTCTCCGTCGAGATCAGGCTTACATCGGGGTCCTCATCGACGATCTGGTCACAAAGGGAACAAATGAACCCTACCGGATGTTTACCTCCCGAGCCGAGTACCGCCTTCTCCTCCGGCAGGACAACGCGGAGGATCGACTCGCGTCGATCGGGTTCGAAATTGGATTGTTGCCCCGAGAAAGGCACGAAAGGTTCTTAGAGAAACGCCGCCTTATGGACCAAGAGCTGGCTCGGCTCCATTCCCTCCGTCGGGACGGCAAATCGCTCGCAGAACTGCTTCGCCGCCCGGAGATCCGTTACCGCCATCTTCCCGAAGCCGATCCGAGCCTGCCGGATGAGGTGGTTCGGAAAATTGAAATCGAGACCAAGTACGCCGGATACATCCATCGTCAAGCAGCCGATCAGGAACGTTTCCGAGCTCTCGAAAGCAAGCAAATCCCCGGCTGGATCGACTACGACCAAATTCCCGGGCTCCGGATTGAAGCGCGCCAGAAGCTGAAAGAGATTCGCCCGGTGACCCTTGGCCAGGCCTCGCGCATTTCGGGAGTTTCCCCCGCGGACTTGAGCCTAGTCATGGTTTGGATGAAACGGGGAGAAGCCCAGAATAAGTCGCGGAGCCCTTCTGAAAACCCTGCGAACAACCAGTGAACAATTGCGCGCTTCCGAGGTTTAGAATCTCTCGCAACGCCTTGCTGCAAAGGATGTTGCGATCTTGATGGCGATTCGCGCAAATCGCTCTGCCATCCTGCTCCTGCCCTGTCTCGCAAACGTTTCATCTTTCGGAGTTTGCCATCCAGCAGGATTGCTATGGCATCAAAATTCAGGCCAAATCTGTTTCCCCGAAAGTCGGGCTTGATTCGTTCCAGAATTTCTGGTTTCCTGGGAGAGAAGAGTCCCCTTAGAAGTTACAAGCAGGAAGCAAGGTGATGATGAAAATGAAAAAAGATGTTTTCTGCGCCGGATGTCCTTTGGTGAGCCGGCGGAAGTTTTTGACCGGGTGCGTCGGGGCGACTGCCGCGGCGGCAGTGTCAGGCCTCTCGGGAATTGCTCGGGCCGGCGAGTCTGAAAAGACGCGGGTGAAAATCGTCTTTGCTTTGCACGGCCCGCGCCAGACCGGTCCGGATTGGCCGAACAAGGGGTTCAACTTTGCGCCTGTGATGAAATGGGCGCAGGCCGAACTGGCTCGGCGTTGTCCCGGGATCGTCTTCGAGACGGCCATGGCCAACGGCCCGAAACAAGCCCAGGCATTGGCGGATGCGGACAAGGCTGACCCGCCGGACGGTTACTTGGTGTGGCAGATGAATTGCTGGAATCGGGTGGCGCAGACCTTTGCGGCGACGGGCAAGCCGGTGCTCTACGTGGATTTTCTCTATGGAGGCAGCGGGGGATTTCTCGTTTACACCGCGGCGTTCCTCAGGCAGGGCGCGAAGAACGTTGCCTTCATGGCTTCTTCGGACATCGACGACGTGGCTGCGGCGGCGCGTTGTTTCCGGCTTTGCAGGAAGGGAGGTTCGCCCGAAGCATTTGTGCAAGCCGTGAGCCGCGTGCGCTTGGCCCGCACGCCCAAGCCGGGAGATCTGGAGTGCGCGCCTGATCCGGTCCGAACGATT
>JAGHDA010000118.1 GCA_021160185.1 Verrucomicrobiota bacterium | reverse complement strand
CCGTCCAGCAAATCCTTCAAGGAGGCGAATTTCCGCTGGCGCTGGCGGCGGTCCTGTTTGCGCTCAAGCTGACGGCGACTTCCTTGACTCTTGGGTCCGGGGGCTCGGGAGGCATTTTCTCTCCCTGCCTGTTTCTCGGGGCCACGCTGGGCGTGGCTTGGGCGTCGTTTGTCCAGGGCCTCTTCGACGGCCTGCCGGTCAGCGCGCCGGCCTTCGCCGTGGCGGGAATGGCGGGGCTGGTGGGCGGGGCGACCGGCGCGGCGATTACAGCCGTCGTGATGACCTTCGAGATGACCTTGGACTATTCGGTGATCGTGCCGATGACTCTGACGGTGGCCGTGAGCTACGGCCTGCGGAAGGCCCTGCTTCGGGAAAGCATCTACACCATGAAATTGGCGCGCCGGGGCCACTACGTGCCGGAGGCGCTCCAAACCAACTTCCACTATATGCGCCTGGCGCGCGACCTGAAGAGCCCCGATGTGATCGTCGTTTCCGCCGAGACGCCGCTTCGGGAGCTCGCGCCCCGGATCCCGGAGCGTCGGCCCTATCCTTGCTTCCTGGCGGCGGAAGGGAGCGAATTGCGCGGCGTGGCCACGGTTGAGCTCCTCCTTCAAGCCATTCACCGCGGGCGCAAAGACGCCCCGGTCAGCAAAGTCGCCTCGCAGGCGTTCAGTGTCATCAGTCCCAAAACCACGCTGTTCGAGATCATCACCCTGATGCGCGCCGACCGCGTGGAGCTGTTCCTCGTGGCGCCGGAAGGGCGACGGCCTTCCACAGACAACATCCAGGGTTGGATCAGCAAAGAACGGGTGGCCGATTCAATGCGGGAAGCCATCGGCCTGCTCGCAAGCTGAGGCGCCTGGCCCGCGCCTTCTCGAGAGCGCTTTTCCGGCTCCCCGGCGCGACGCAGCCTCCGCCGCCAACGCGCGCTTCCCTTCTCCCGCCGTCGCCCGCTACACTCTCCCTCGCAACGCGGGAAACGCCATGAGCGGGAGAAGAGAGATAAAGGCTGAAGTCGCCGACCACTGCCGGGAGATCGACCGCTGCAACCAGCGCGGGGGGCGCATGCTCTCGATCCTCGACTTGCTGGACGCCGGCACGCTGGATGCGGAAACGGCCGCCTTCGCCCTGGCTTTGATCCGCTCCGGAGGCTCCTTCCTCGTCGGCGCGGTCCCCGGCGGCGCGGGCAAAACGACCGTGATGGGCGCGCTGCTTAATTTCGTTCCCCCCGAGATTCGGCTCGAGCCCGCCGATTCGCTCCCGCGCATCCGGGCCGGCCTCGCCCGCTCCGAGCCCCGATGCTACATCTGCCACGAGATCGGTCCCGGCCCTTACTACGCCTACCTCTGGGACGATGCGCTGCGAGCTTATTTCGAGCTGCCCGAGGCGGGCCACATGCTGGCTTCCAACCTCCACGCGGACACTTTCGATCAGGCGAAAAACCAAATCTGCGGCCACAACCATGTCCCGGAGGCCGCTTTCAACAAGCTTCGGCTCCTGCTGTTCCTGGAAATCCTAAGCGGCTTTCACCCCAAGCGCTGCGTCAGCGAACTGTGGAGCGGCGACGGCCGCCATGGTCAGGCGCGCGTCTACAATCGGGGAACCTGGGAGCTGCCGCCCGAAGAGTGGGTCGATCCCAAGGCCTACGCCCAGGCGCGGGAAATCCTAGGCAAATTGGTCCATTCGGGCGCGCGCACCATTGAGCAGGTCCGGGCCTTTCTCCTTGCCTGCCCCGAATTTCTTGAATTTCCCGTCGACCGGCCCGCCCTCGTCGACTGAGCCGCCCGCGCCTTTATCCCGAAGGCCGCCGCGCGGGAACCAGGTTCAGCGCCGCCACCGCTTCCTTCACGTCCTCAGGCCACACAAAGAGCCGATTGTAGATCGGAACCAAATAGTAGTCTTGAGGGTAGTAAATTTCCCGCGTGGTCATGTCCACGCAATAGCGGCGGACCCAGCCGCTCCGTTCGGCGGCCCCGAGCCGCCTGCCCTGCGCAAGCCGCCGGGCGACCTCGTAAAGCCGCACGCACATCCGAAACTCGTACCCCGCAAGGGCCGCCGGCTCAGCCCATGCGCCCCGCTCCTCGACGAAAGCCCGCTCCGCAGCCTCCCGCAAAAGGATCAAATCCGCATGCCCCGGCAGGCTTGGAAAAATCGGGAACGGCGCGGCCCACCCCGCCTCGACCATGAGCAAGTTGAACGTGGCGCGCTCCCGCCGGGACATGCGCGCCCGCTCCTCGGCCGTGTACTGAGGAGCCACGTAAGCCAGCAACCGGCCGTAACGATCAAACGGCCGGTCGGCCGTGCGGAGGTAGACCGGCCGACGCCGCCGGCCGCCGTCGGTAAGCCTCTCTTCCGTCAATTTCCGGAAATACGCCGCGGCCTTCCGCCCCTGTTCTTCCTGGAGCGAGCCGGCATTGCCCCCGGCCAGCTTGGGGCAAAGGTATTCGCCCAGCCCCGGTTCCACCGGCGCGCGCCCTTCCCGGATCCACTCGGCGAGCTGGGCGAGCTTTTCGTCCTGACGGGATGGTTTTGCGTTGCCCGGATAATGCGTTTCCGGAGCGTCCATGCTGAGCAAACGAACGTTCATGGAAACGTAAGGCGTGTCCCCGTCGGTCGCCCGGAGGTAGCGTTTGGACCCCAGGCTGTCCAGCTCAATCCCCTCCGGATCCCAGAAAATCTCCAAACTGCCGCTCATAAGCTCTCCCCCGCCGCCGCAAGCCGGCGCGCCGTTGGGGTCTTGGCGAAACGGCGGCAGAAGCATTCTGCCCCGCGACCCGACGCCGAACCAACAAAAAACTCCGGCCGACCCTCGCCTCCAGCTACGCCGCCGCGCGGATTTTTGCAAGCCTGCGGAGGAATCGCTTCGGGCCATACGCTCATTACAGCGGTCTGTCGCCAGTGTCCGAAGAGGACCTGGGTCGCCGAAGCCTCCCGCCGCCCGGCAGGCCGGGTCGGACCTTCCGCTTGGGCCCGACACGAAGAACCGACCCCCGGACCTGGAGGGCGCGACGGTCCCCAGGCGAAGCCAGCGCAGAGCGGCGGGGAAGGTTCCGGAGCTTGCTGAGTCTATCATGCTTCTACTGCGCCTCAAACCCGCTCGATTGGCAAGCGCTTTTCCCAACCACCACAACAGCAACTCCTCAGGAACCTAAATCGTCCTGCGCCCGCCGAAAGCCGGATGCCCCTGCTGGATCCAAGCGGTAGACTTCCTACCCTCCAGGTGACAAAGCGGGTGGTGTCTGCTACTCTTCATTGATTCGTGGAGTCGGATCGGCCTGATCCAGGCGGCTTGATCCTAGACCGAATCATCACAACCACAACGCGTTTTTAGACTATGAACAAACCACCACCAACCGCCCCGCCCCGAAAACGTCGGCGAGACCTGCGCCTTCTGCTGGGCATCCCGGCCGGACTGATCGCGCTTCTGCTCGTCGCCTACTTCGTCCTGACCAGCAGCGCCTTCTTCAAGGGCGTTGTCTTGCCGCGGGTCAGTCGGCAGGTGGGCGCGAAAGTGACGGTCGCCGAAGCGTCTATCCATCCGTTCTCCGAGGTCCGACTCACCGGCCTCAAGGTCCAGACCACCGGTGAAAACCCGCTGCTGACTTCGCAAGAAGTGGCCGTGAAATACAGCCTCTGGGGAATGTTGCGCGGGCGGTATCGGATCGAATCCATCT
>JAGHDA010000440.1 GCA_021160185.1 Verrucomicrobiota bacterium | reverse complement strand
GTTTGGATGTAAATCACGCCCCGCTTCTCGTCCACCTTGCCCGCCCGAATCGGCCATGTCCGCTCGTAATCGTGGATGTGGCCCGACCAGACGATGTCCACGTTGTATCTCTCGTACAAAGGAATCAACCCGCGGGTCCGCGGGTCGCTCCGCGTCGAAAGCTCGACGCGGGTGTCGCCGTAGTCGTCCTCGTCCGAGCTGTAGGGGGGATGATGGTGGGCGACGAATTTCCAACGCGCCCGGGTCGAAGCCAGATCGCGCGCAAGCCATTCGTATTGCCGGGAGCCGGGGCGCAGGTCCGCGTTGCTGTCCACAATCGTGAAGTGCGCGTTGCCGAAGTCAAACGAGTAATAATTCTCCGGCTTTGGATAGCCCGCATAGTAGTAGTACCACTTGGCGTTCCGCTCATGGTTGCCGATCGCCACATAGGTAGGCGCCCGCGCCATCAACCCCGCCGCGGGGGCCAGAAACTGCTTGATCCACTGGGATTTGTTCTCGCCGTTCTCCACCACATCGCCCACGTTGAGGACAAAGTTGGGCCGCTCGCCCCACGCCAGCTTGGCAAGCCGCCCGAACCGCTCCGGACTGCTCCGCGTATCCCCCATCACCACAAAGGCAAACGGACTGTCCGGGCGCACCGCCGTCTGAAAGGTGAACACCTCGGAGCGGACCTCCGCCCCATCCGGAGTCCTGGAAACCACCTGGTAGAAGTAGTCCGTCTGCGGCTTCAGCCCGGTCAAGACGATCTCGTGGATCGTGTTCGTCCGGCCTATCGCCGCGCGCCGGTCCAGCGGCGCTTCTTTCTTCCGGCCCTTGGGCGGCTTGGGAAGAAACCGCGCCTCGCCGAAAAGCGCCGCCCCGTACGCCGGCCGATCCGTCTCCCACATGATCGTCATGCTTGTGCGGGTGACATGCTGCAAATACGGCCCGGCAAGGATCCTCAGCTTCGAAGTCTTAGCCGAGGTCCTGCCGGCCGCTCGAAGCGATCCGCCGCCCCACAGCACCACCGCCGCGGCCAAGGCCGCGCAAACCGCGCGCCTCCCCTGTCCGAGTACGACAACCGTCTTCATCTTGCTCCTTTCCGATGGCTTATTCCTCGAAGGTTTCTCGATCAGAGCGGTCGAATGCCCTCGGCAGCCGATCCTCAGGCCCTCCGCTCATCGGGTCAAAGCCTATAGCCTCCCTCTCCCGCGTCAAGCGCAGGAGCCGGAGAGAACCGCTTGGGCGAACAGCCTGGGAAAGGCTCGCCCGCTCCAGAAGCGGCGGGCATCCGTAGTTCTACGGACCTCAAAATACGTAGTTCCACAGACCCTAAAATACCCAGTTCCACCGATACCGCGAGAAGCCCCTTTCTGCCATGCTGTTACGATAGGTGAGAAGGGGAAGCGGCGGGCGCCCAGTGGCAGGCTTGGCGGTGGGAACATCTAGGAAAAGCGAAGAGAATTTGGGTTTTCAAGCAAAACCCCAAACAAGAAGAAAGAGAAGAAGATGAGAACGACAATGACAAGAAGAGGCTTAAAATCAAAGCTCAGCGGCGCCCTTATCGGAGCGGCGGCCTGCGCGATGGGCCTCGCCCTGACCGCTCAGGCGCAGAATTACGCATGGGAACTGCTTCCTGGGAGCCACACTGATAGCTATTTGGAACTAGTGCCTCATAACTTATCCTCTCCTTCTGTGAATATTTTTCTGGACAACAATCCAGAATACACTCCTCCATATGGCGCATGGTGCGGCAATCTAGTAGTGGACCTATTCGCGCCATGGCCAGGGCTGTATTCCATTGAGTGGCATTCTCTCTGGGATTCCGAGCTTTGGGAAAGGGATATCATCCGCTGCCCTGAGAATCTGCCATATGCAGAGTACATTCTCCGTGCATGGGCAGCAGGCGATCTCGCAGCAGAATATGGCCCAGGAGACATTCAAGCCGCTCTATGGATGCTTCTTAACAAACCGGAAGATTTCGACCCGTCCGTCAACGAGGTCATTGAGGGGTATTACGAGTATATAAACGGCCTTGCCAGCCTCCTCGGCGAGGATAGCTATATGCAAACGGGGGTAGATTGGGAGTCAGAACTATCCGCCGCAAACGCCTTAATAGCCGAGGCGGTGGATACCGTGAACAGCGGCTCAGGCGCTGCGCTTTATGCCTCTGTAACAGTGATGGTAGGGATTCCTCTTCTGGGACCTCCGGTCCCGGACGGACCTGAAGGACCTGACTATAGCACCTCCTACCCTCACAGCTATGAAGCGTATTTATCTTACTGGAAGAAGCGCAAAGACGACATCCTGCAGCCTCTCCTAATTGTGCTGAAAGACGGCGCAACCAAAGGCGCCGGCACCCCCGGCTATTGGAAGAATCATCCGGAAGCGTGGCCCGTGGACGGCATTGATGTGGGCGGCATCTGGTACGACAAGGCGTCGGCGATTGAGATGATGAATCGTCCCGTGAAGGGCAACAAGGCAGTCAGCCTCGAGTTCCACCTTATCGCCGCCAAGCTGAATGTCCTGGTTGGCAATCCCTCTTCCTGCATCCTGGATACTATCATCGCGGCGGACGACTGGCTGAAGCAGCATGGCGACGAGCCGGTGACCGCCGGCTCGACCGCCTGGGCGGAAGCAGAGCCTCTCCACCAGATGTTGGTGGATTACAACGAAGGGCGGCTGTGCGCCATCCATCGCGATGATTTGCAAACAACCGACGCCGCTGAAGAACACGGCGAGAAGCCCAAGAGCAAGAAGCCCAAGAAATAGGCGAGCCGGAAGGTTTCAGAAAACATCCGCCTGTCCGGGTTGGACCCAACTCGGACAGGCGGAGGGGGTTTTTGGGAGAAGGGAGAGGAGCCAATCGCCCGTCGGGCGGAAAGGAGAAAAACAGTGAAAAGCACGTGGACAACGGCAATCTTCGGAGCCTGCCTGATCGGGCTGGCCGGAGCGTCAGTCCCAGCCCACGGAGAGAC
>JAGHDA010000453.1 GCA_021160185.1 Verrucomicrobiota bacterium | reverse complement strand
TTCTCGGTGGAATCCTTGGAACCAGAGCGTTGCCAGCGTGGCCGGGATCAGGAGGATCGCCAGAAGCGCCCCCACCAGCGCCCCGCCGCGGCTGGCCGCGGCCGCCACGCCCGCAATGCAGACAGCCGCGGCTCCGGCGAAAACGATTCCCACGCGGTAATTCCGCCGGCTGTGGGCGGCGAGAAAGCAGGAAGCCAAGGAGAACAACAAGGGCCACGCCAGGTTCAGAAACTGCGCCGCGTTGCTCCGATAGGGATAGGGGCCGAAATGGGAAGCCGCGCCGCGCCCGTCGTCCACAAGCCATAAAAGGCGGTCGGTTCCTTGGAGCCGCTGGATGGACCCTACCACGGCCAAGGCGGCGGCGGTGGCGGCAAGAACAAGGGCCAGATCCCGGACTCGGACGGGGATCGCCTCCGCCAAGGCCAAGGGCCGCCCCGAACGCCCATTTTCCGGCGCCCTGCCCAGGAGCCACGCCCGCGCGCCCCAGAAAAGCGCCGTCAGCCCCATCGCGTTCCAGAAAGCCAGCCAGGAGGAAGGTTGGTCGTAAGAGTGCGGGAGCCAGGGGAGATATTCGGGGATGGGGATCACGGCGTTTGCGGCGGCGTCATACCGTCCGGAGGCGTTGATCGCGCTTGTGAGGAACCAGGCCAGGATCAGGCCGTTCATACAGAGAAGGGCCCGGAGTCTCCGGCTTCCCGGCCACAACGGACGCAGCGCAATCCCCTCCCGCAGCCAGAAAGCGCTTAGCAGGAGCAGCCCCCCGGCAAGAAGCGTTGCGTCCAGGAGTTGGCAGGTCCAGTCCGGGACAGTGCCCAGCAACCAGGGAGCCGCGGCCGCCGCCGCGCTGAGAAGAACCGCTCCGGCCGATTCCAAGAGAAAAGAGGATTTAGCCCTAAATTCGCTCATCGGCCGAGACTTCCTTTCTGGCTCTTACGCTTTTGGTTGCAATCTCCGAACGAACAATTGCCTGGCCGCTGTATGGGCATGTTAAGCATGGGCTCAACAGGATGGAAAACGAAACCGCTCGATGACGAGCCAAATCCCCGCTGGGCCGCCGGATCAGAAAGGGGTTGCGCCGATGAGCTTGAGCCCGATTCGAATCCACAGCGGGATGGTGATGAGGCTGAGCGCCGAGGTGCCCAGGACGATGCGCAGCGCGGTTTCGGTGTCGCCGCGGTAGTGGCGGACGAGCACGATGGGAAAGACCGCCGCAGGCATGGCGGCTTGGATAGCTATCACCCGACGCAATTGCGGCGAGAGCGGTGCCAGAACGGCTACGGCGAGGAAGACCGCGGGCAGTGCGAGGAGCCGCAAGGCCGCGGCCGCGCCGAGGATGCCGATCCCTCCGCGATTGCCGATGGAGCGGATGTGGTCCGCCATAGTGGCGCCGATCAGGAGCATCCCGATCGGGATCGCGCATTGGCCGAGCATGTGGGCGGCGTTCAAGAAAAACTGGGGAACCTGCTCCCGAGCGAGGACGGCGTTGAGGCAAAGGGTTCCGATAATAGTGGCCAGCGGGGCGTTCAGGAGCCGCCGCAGGCTTTGCCGGACGCCCGCGCCGGCAAGCAGGAACATCCCGAACGTCCAGAAAGCGATTTCCACGCCCAGGTTGTGCACGAAGAGGACGCCCAAGGTTTCTCGGTCGAAGAGGGCCATGATCAGCGGGATCGGCACGTACCCGTAGTTGTACATCGCCGTGCAGAAAGCGAAGGTGGACCGGGTCTTCGGATGCCGCTTGGGCAACCAGGCCCCGACAACCCAAGCGGCGGCTACGCCGATCGCAACCGACCCGAAGCCTACCAGCGGAGGCACAAGCACATTGTCCGCGGAACGGAAGGCGCGGTTGCCCAACAAGGAGTCGAAGATCAGGCACGGGATGAGCAGGTTGATGGTCAGGCGCAACAGGCTTTGGTCGGCCTGGGGCGCAAGCCAGTCCAGCCGCCTGAGCGCGAAGCCGCCGCCGATGACCAGGAACACCGGCAGCACGGCGTTGAGGATGGCCTGAAACTGATCCACGGAGGCGCATTCTATTGCACGCGGAGCGCGGGGCTTTTCCGGAATGCCGGGAGGCCTCCGACGGCCGCCTTCGACTTACGGCACGGTCGCCAGGCGGCCGCTCTTCGCTGATTCCTCTTCCGCCTCGCAGATCTGCACGGCGCGCATGCCGTCCTCGCCGGTCACCACAGAAGGGGGCTTGCCCTGCTCGATGGATTCGACCATGTGCCGCAGCTCGCCCACATAGCCGTCCGAATCCGGCCAATCGAGCTGGAGCGTTTCCGGTTCGCGGCCTTCTTGGAAAAGGCGGAGGGCTTCCTTGCCCCGTGTGCTGTCGTAATCCACGGTGGCCTTTTCGAATTCCACCCGGTAGGCCATCTTAAAGCCGAAGCCGGTTTGCAGGAGCCAGCTTCCCTCGGCCGTCACGCTTACGCCCTCTTCCACGGCATAGATTGTGGAGACGTAATCGAACGCGCCGCTGAAGCGAACCTGTCCGGTGGAGAAGACCGCCCGCGGCTTGCCAAAGCAGAACTGGACAAAGTCGGTGTCGTGGATGTGCATGTCCAGCAGCGCGCCGCCCGATTCGTCTCCCTTAAAATAAGTGTTTCGACTCCAGCCGGGGGGCTCGCTGAGTCGCTGGAAGAAGGCCGAGAGCGGCCGGCCGTAAGTTCCTTCAGCGATCGCTTTTTTTAGCCAGGCCCACTCGGGCCAGAACCGAAGGCACATCGCCGGCATGAAAAAGCCCTTGGCGCGCGCGGCCGCCTCGAGGATCCGGCGGCAGGTTTCGGCGTCGCGCGCGAGCGGCTTTTCGCAGATCACATGTTTGCCCGCCTCCAACGCCTTGATCGCCATCGAGGCGTGGAGCGGTGTCGGCACGCAGAGGTCCACCAGGTCCGCTTCCGAATCTTCCAGGAACTCCTCGAACTCGCGGTAGCCGCGAATTTCCTTGGGGTCCAGGAACAGTCCCTCGCTTTCGGAAATGTTCCCCGTCACGCCTTCCAGTTTTCCGTCTTTGGGCAGACGCACCGCGTCGCACACCGCCGTGATTTTCGCCCCCGGGACCTGGTTGTAGGCCTTCAAGTGCGTTTGCCCCATGAAACCTAGTCCGACTACGCCGACCTTGACCATAAGCTTTGCTCGTTTCTGAAGTTTTCCGTTTTTTTGTTCTTCTTCCTTGAGCGATCAGCCTATGCCGGATCGCCCCCTTCGCCAACCCAAACCAGGCAACGGCCCGACTGCGGGACGCCCCCGGCGGAACAGAAAGAAAGATCAAAAAAGCCGCTCTCCGTCGCGATGTTCGGCGGGGGCGGCTTGCGCAGTCGCTAGCGGCGGTTTAGCGGAAGAGGCCCTGCTTCTCCGGCGCGAGGGCCGGACCCCACACCCGGATGTGAGCGATGCGGCCGGTGTCGTCAAACGAGCCGAAGCCGATCAGCCCGTAGTCGAAGTGCTTGTCCGTCGCCTCCATGATGGGCCGCGCCATGTCGTCGAAATAGACCCTGATGGCGCCGTCAGCCAAGGTTCGTTCCACGCGCACTTTATGCCACTGGTTCCGGCCCCATTGGATGCCCTTGGTGGTCTTTGCGGCGATCGCCACGCGCGGTTCGTCGTTGACGAGAAAGATGTTGTGCGCGTGGGGATCCGCCCGCGTGGCGAGGTGGACGTAGTAGAAGTTGGAGGGATCCTTGAATCCGAAGAAGACGCACATGTCCCGGTGCCCGTATTCCTTGCCGGTCTGGAGCAGCTCGGCTTCGAGCACGAAATCGCCGAAGCGCTTCCCGGCGAGGAGCGCGATGTTATAGGGCGAGCGGACGCGCGGCCGGTAGCGGCTTTGTTTGTAAAGCTCGAGGGAGCCCACGCCGCCCGCGTCGTTGTAACGCCACGCGGCCGGGTCGCTGAAGAGGAAGTCCTTAAGCGCTTTGGCTGAAGGGAAGTCCTGGCTGTAGAGAAGCTTGTAGCCTTTGGGAACGGGGGCTTGGGCGGCCTGCGCCTGGATTGCTCCGGCGAGGCCCACGGCCGCCGCCAGGACAAAAAGAGTTCTTTTCATGTCTTTCTCCGGTTGACGTCGGGTTTCGGTTTACTTGCGGATCGAGCGTCGGACATAAGCCGCGTACTCCTCGGCGACTTTGCCCTGCTTCTCGTCCCCTTCGTGGAAATAAAACCGGTAGCGGAAGGTGACGCGCTGGCCCGCGCGGACGCGGAAGTCGCCCGTGTGCGGCGGCTTGCGCTCAAAGTAGTGCAAGCCGAACGGATTGGCCGCGAACAGCCCGTAGTTCCGGACGTGCCACCAGGTCGGATGCCGCGGGTTGGCCGGATGGTCGAAGATAGCCACGCCGACGATTTTGCCCTCCACCGGGCCGTAGTAATCCACCCAGGCTGCGCGGGAGCCCCAGGCTGCGTTGTCCCGCGCGCCCGCGCTGGTCACGATGTGCCCGGTCGGCTTGCCCTGGTTGTAGCGGTTGGGCTTGAGCCGCATGCTCTCCGCAAGGCGGATCGCCATCGTGCCTTCCTTCGTGTCGCCGAAAACCAGGTCGCCGTCGGCCGCGTGGACTGTCGCCTCAAAGTCCAGCGTGGGCGTCTTGGGCCGGTTGTAGATGCGAATGGCGAAGTCGACCACAGCGATCTCTTTGCCTTGGCGGTCGATCAGCCGGTTGCGGGTTTGAATCACCCCGAAATCCTTTCCGGAAGAGACTTCCAGGAAACGCTCGTGGA
>JAGHDA010000150.1 GCA_021160185.1 Verrucomicrobiota bacterium | reverse complement strand
GATGAAGTCGGCCGTTTCCCTCGCCGCATGGAGCGAGCGCCGGTTGCCGAACAGTTCGTAATCGGTGAGCAAGCCCTCGATGAGGAACGCCATTTCGTGGATGTCCCAGTTGTCACCCCGGCTGCCGGGCGGATTCCACAGGCGGCGGTCCTGCCGATAAAAGCCGGAATAGCCGTTGGGGAGCTGATGTTCGATGACTGCGCGGACCAGCCGGTCCTTGATGGCGGCCAGTTCCGGATCGCCCGAATAAGCGGCCAGGCGGGCGCAGGCGTCGATGAGCATCCCCATGCCGATAAAGCCGCCGGCTACGTTGGGGCCGTTCTTTCTGACGAAGTGGATGATGAAGTTTTTTTCAAGGTCGAGCGCCTTGATGTTGTTGGCGATGGTGATGTCCACTCGCCGACCGATTTCGCCGCCGAGGGCGACGTTGCGTATGGGAATGCGGGAGAACGTGTCTTTGATTTTGACTCGAGGCGCCGGCGACGCCGCCTGAAGAGGCGTCTGCAGGAAGGCGAGGGAAAGCAGGGCCGCCCCAACGGCGCGGCGGCAAGCGGAGCCGTTCATTCCCCGCGGTCGGCAACGGTGTAACAGCGAGCGCATGTTCATTCAGGAGGACAAAACTCCGGGCTGGTCGTCCAGCTTGAGCTTGATGGAAGCGGCAGTCGCCTTGGCTGGGATGAATCAGGCAGTAGGGCGGGCTGATTGGAGCTGGAGAGGCGATCCCTTCTTCCTTGGAAAGAGCGAGAGGGGACAGCCGTCTCGTTTCCCCAAACCCGATCCGCCTCGCCGCCCCGGCAGCTACGGAAGAGGCGGAGCCGAGAGAAGCGCTCACGGCTTTCCGAGGAGAGGGATCGTAAAGGATCCGTTTCTGTCGCTCGGTTTGGAAGCTGTGCCGGCCCCGTTTTGTGAGACGATTCGCCGCCGGTTGTTGTCAAAGAATTTTGCGTGACGGCCTGGGCGCGGCCGCTTACAATGCGGTTCCCATTATGAAAGCCTTCCAAAATCAACGAATCAGTCGAAGGCGCTTCCTGGGTCGGACCGCCGCGGCGGCCGGCGCCTTGGCGGCGCCTTGTTTCATTCCTGCGACCGCTCTCGGCGCGGAGGGACGCGCCGCTCCGAGCGAACGGATCGTGATGGGCGCCATCGGGTTGGGCGGCCGCGGCCGCTACGACCTGGGGGCGTTTATGAACAACCCGGACGTCCAGGTGAGGGCCGTTTGCGATGTGAACCGCAAGCGCCGCGAGCAGGGCAAGGCGCAGGTGGACAAGAAATACGGCAATGCGGACTGCGCGGCTTATCGGGATTTTTTGGAGTTGCTCGCCCGCAAGGACATCGACGCGGTCCTGATCGCCACCGGGGACAATTGGCATTCGCTCGCCTCGGTCACAGCCGCTCGGGCGGGCAAGGACATCTATTGTGAGAAGCCTCTCAGCGTGGCCATCGCCGAGAGCCGCGCGGTGGTCGAGGCGGTGGCCAGCTGCGGCCGCGTTTTCCAATGCGGCACCCAGCGCCGCAGCATCGCTCGCTTCCGGTTCGCGGTGGATCTGGCCCGCAGCGGCGCGCTGGGGCGGGTTCACACTCTTTACGCCGAGAAGGCGCCGATGAACCCCGAGTATTTCCGGAAAACCCTGCCCCCGGAGCCTCAACCGCCCATCGAGGAGTTCGATTGGGACAGGTGGCTGGGACCGGCGGCGTGGCGGCCTTACAATCACCTGTATCCCACCCGCGGTTTCTGGTCCAAGCACCTCGATTTCTCTGGAGGCGCGATCAACGAGTGGGGCAGCCATACCGTGGACCTTTGCCAATGGGCCAACAACGCGGACCGGACAGGCCCCGTCGAATTCGAGCCGTGGCAAGGCACGGTGGTGGCTCACTACGCCAACGGGGTCAAACTCGTCTTCAAGAACGGCAAGTGGCCATTGGACGTGCAGTTCGTCGGGACCGAAGGGGTCGGTCTACGTGGACGACGACGGCAATCTGGAGACCGATCCGCCTTCGCTCAAAGCCGACCGGCGGTTCGGCAAGGGCTATCCGGCCGAAAACCACATCCGCAACTTCCTGGACTGCGTCAAATCGCGCCAGACGCCCACTTCGCCGCCGGAGACGGCGCATCGGTCGATTTCCGCCTGTCATTGCGCGAACATTTGCAGGCTGTTGGGGCGGCCCTTGCGGTGGGATCCGACGCGGGAGGCGTTCGTCGGGGACGAGGAGGCCAACCGGATGCGCTCCCGGGCCATCCGCGAGCCGTGGCAAATCTGAATGCAAACCGAAGATCATGGAGATGAAGATGAAACGGACAGTTTTCTGCCTCTGCGCGGCGGCCGGCTTGGCGTTTTGGAGCGCGGCCGCTCGGGCCGCCCAAAGCGACCTGGACAAGGCCCTGGCCCAGTTGCCCGCCTTGCAATACGGCTCGGGCGATGAGACGCGCAATGCGCTCAATCACTACGCGGCGGCGGCCGCTCAAGACCCCCGGCTTCGCCGCCGGTTGGAGGAAGCCTTTCTCAAGACGCTTCAGTCTCCGACGCCGCCCGTGACGCTCGCGGCGAAGGACTTCGCCTGCCGCGCCTTGCAACTGGTGGGCTCTGAGAAGGCTGTGCCGGTTCTCGCCGGGCTCCTGGACGATCCTCTTCTGAGCCACCTGGCCCGCAAGGCGCTCGAGCCGATGCCCTACGACGCGGTGGACAGGGCGTTCCGGGAGGCCTTGGACCGCACGAGCGGCTCGCTCAAGATCGGAGTGATCGGCTCTATCGGCCAGCGGCGGGACGCCGGCGCGACCGACCGGTTGAGCCTTCTTTTGCGCGGCCCGGACCCGGCGATTGCCGGGGCGGCGGCGCGGGCCTTGGGCAAGATCGCCACTTCCGACGCGGCGGCGGCGTTGGCGGAGCGCTTCGCCTCGACCCGCGGGCAGAATCGGGCGGTCGTCGCCCAGGCCTGCCTCAACGCGGCGCGCCGGCTCCTGGCCAAGGGCCAGGCTGGGGAGGCGGCGCGTCTTTACCGCGCCCTTGCGGCCTCTCCCCCGTCCCGGATGGTTCGGGAAGCGGCTTTTCTCGGCCTGATTCGCGCCGAACCGGACAACGCCCCGGCCCGCTTGCTGCAGGCCCTCCGCGGCTCTGAAGCGCGGATGCGGCGGTTGGCCGGCCGGGCCTTGGCCGATTGGGCGGGGCCGGCGCTGCCGGCGGAAGTGGCGGCCGCTTTGCCGCGTCTTCCGCAAGAAAGCCAGGCGATTGTCCTGGAGGCTGCGGCCAAGCGGAAGGACGCGACGGTGTTGCCGGCGGCGAGGACTTTGGCCCGGCGGGGGCCTGAGGCGGTTCGGTTGGCCGCTGTGGCGGCGCTTGGCGCGGCGGGATCGGCGTCCGACTCGGTGTTGCTTGCGCGCCTGGCGAGCGGCGAAACGGGCCCTGTGGGCCCCGCCGCCCAGGAGGCGCTCCTGAACCTTTCGGGCGAGGGCATGGACCAGGCGATGCTCGATGCGGCGCGGTCCCTTCCGGGCCCCGCTCGCGCTCAGTTGATCCGGAGCCTCGTCCGGCGTCGGGCGAGCGGACTCGCCCCGCAGTTGGCGGGCTTTTTGGGGGACAGCGATCTGGAGACCGCCAAGGCCGCCGCGGAGGCCTGCGCGGCGTTGGGCGGCCCCAACGAGCTGGCGGCGTTGCTTGCCCAGTGGAGCCGCGCTGCGGACGCGCCCCGCCGAGAGGCGTTCTTCCAAGCGGCGCAGCGTCTCTGCGCGCGTCTTGGGAAGGCCGCTTCGGCGCCGCTTCTGAAGGCCTACGCGGCGGCGGACGCGGCTCAGAAACCCGAGCTGCTGCGGCTTTTCTCGACGGTCGGCAGCCAGGAGGCGCTGGACGCCGCCCGGTCGGCGATGCGCTCGGGCGATCCGGCTTTGACGGACGCCGCGGCGCGCGCGTTGGCCGAGTGGCCTGATATCGCGGCGTTAGCCGACCTCTACGCCATCATCCGACGGCCTCCCGCGCCGGTGCATCGGACGCTGGCCTTCCGCGGCTATGTCCGGTTGGCGACCCGCGGCGTGCCGGAGCTTTGGAACAAATGGGCTTGCTTGCGGACCCTCCTCCGCGAAGCAAGTTCCCTGGAAGAGAAGAGGCTGATGATCAGCGCCTTGGGCGAGACGCCGACGCCGGAGGCTCTGCAGGCGGCGGCGAAGTTCCTGGACGATTCGCCCTTGGCGGACGAAGCGGGCGCGGCCGTGGTTCGCATCGGCAAGGCGTTGGGCAAGAAACAAGCCAAGCTGCTCCGGCCAATCCTCGAAAAGGTTGTCCAGAAGGCCAAGAGCAAGCCGGTGCGCGACGACGCGCAAGCGCTCCTTCGCTCGCTGGGCGGCTGAGTTTTCCGAAGCGAAAGTTTGTCTGCAACGGCGCGGCGTTTCCGTCGCGCCGTTTTTTGCGGACCGCGTCTGCGGCTTTTCTTCCGAGGCGGTTCCTTACGATCTTTTCGGATCTTTTCGGGCATCCGCTGCCGGGCCGCTAGCCGGGGATCGTCTTGATCAACGCCGGAGGCTTCTTGCAATGGGGCCTAGCCCTGAGCGGTTCGGGAGCGGACGTCGGCTATTCGATCGTGGAAACGGAGGAAGGGGCTTTGGTGGTTGCGGGTCGGGAAATCAGCAAGAAAGCCGTGCGGTGATCCACGCGTTCCGAGGCCTGGGAAGCCGTGGCGGGCAAACATCCGCTTGACGGTTTGAGCGGCTCGGGGTATGCAGGGCCCATGCAAAACAAGAATCCGTCGTTTCTCTCGGGAATGAGTCATTCGTTCACGCGGAGGCGTTTTCTCAAGCAAACCGGCGCGGTTGCCGCGGCGGCGGTGGTCGGCCGCCCCCTGTTGGCCCAGGGGAAGTTCGAGATGAACTCGGACACCTTGAAGGTGGGCCTTATCGGCTGCGGGGGCCGCGGGACCGGAGCTGCGCGCCAGGCCCTTCACGCCGATCCCAATGTGGTCCTGTGGGCTGTGGGCGACGCCTTTCCCGAGCCGCCGCGCCGTTCCCTTGGGGTCATCAAACGGGACGCAAAGGTTGCGCCTCGGGTCAAGGTGACTCCCGAGCGCGTCTTTGTGGGCCTGGACGCTCTCAAAAAGGTGCTCGCCAGCGGCGTGCATGTGGTGATCCTGACGACGCCGCCGGGGTTCCGGCCGGAGCATTTCGCCGCGGCGGTCAAGGCGGGGAAGCACGTCTTTACCCAGAAGCCGATGGCCACCGATGTGTACGGCGTAAAGTGGTCCCAGGAGACCGTCAAGGAAGCGAAGCGGAAGGGCCTCTCGGTCATGCCCGGCTTCTGTTGGCGGCGCGAGTTCGGCCGGCGCGAGTTCTACAAACGGGTTCACGACGGGGCGATCGGCAAGATCCGCGCGATCTACGCCACTTATCTCACGGGTCCGGTGAGGCCGATGCCTCCGGCCGACAAGCGTCCCGCCGGGATGGGCGATTTGGAGTGGCAGCTTCGGAATTGGTATAATTTCGTATGGCTTTCTGGCGACGGCCTGGTCGAGCAGGCCTGCCACAGCATCGACAAGATCAATTGGGCCATGCAGAACGTGCCGCCCGCGGCCGCCGTGGCCACCGGCGGCCGCCAGATTCCCAACAACGAGGGGAACATCTACGACCACATCGATGTCTTCTTCGAGTGGCCGGACGGCACGCGGGCGTTCATGGCCCAGCGGCAGATTCGGAACTGCTACAGCGACAATTCGGACTATCTGATGGGCGCCGACGGATTGGGCACGATCAAGGGGTGGTCCGCTCCGATTATCACTGGCAAGGTGAATTGGCGCTACCGCGGCCCCAAGAACGACATGTACCAGACCGAGCATGACGAGCTGTTCGCCTCGATCCGGAAGGCCGCGCCGATCAACGACGGGGACTGGATGTTGCAGAGCACGATGATGGGACTGATGGGGCGAACGGCTGCGTACACGGGCAAGCGCGTGACGTGGGAACAAATGCTCAATTCCAAGCTGCGACTGGTTCCTGAGCATTACAGTTGGGACATGAAACTGCCCATCCGCCCGATGGCGAAGCCGGGCATTACTCCCTTCGTCTAAACAAGCTTCTTGGGGGAGAGGCGGGGCGCGCCGGCTGGAAGAGGCTGAGAAGCGCGCCCCGGTTTTTTGCAGCGGATCGGTCTGCAGCTTGAGCCGGAGGAACACTATGCGGGTTACCGGAGCGATTTTCCGAAGCGCGTTGATTGCGGCCCTGGGCGGGCTGCTTTTTGGATTCGACACGGCGGTCATTTCGGGAACCACCGACCAATTGCGCGAGGTCTTTGGGCTTTCGAGCAAGGCGCTGGGTTTCACGGTGGCCAGCGCTTTGATCGGCACGATTCTGGGGGCGCTTTTCTCGGGCAAGCCGGCCGACCGGTTCGGGAGGCGCGCGGTGTTGATGGTTTTGGGGGTTCTCTATTTCGTTTCGGCGGTGGGATGCGCGATCGCTTGGGATTGGTGGTCGCTGGTCTTTTTCCGGTTCATCGGAGGGTTGGGCGTGGGCGGCTCGTCCGTGGTCTCGCCGATGTATATCGCCGAGATTTCGCCCCCGGCGGCTCGGGGCCGTCTAGTGGCGATTACCCAATTCAATATCGTCTTCGGCATCCTGCTCGCCTTCTTTTCCAACTATGTGATCGCTCAATTGGTTCCCGGAGAAGGCGCGTGGCGGTGGATGTTCGGGGTGGAAGCGGCTCCGGCGGCGGCCTTTTTCGGGTTGCTTTTCTTGACCCCGCGCAGCCCGCGATGGCTTGTGGCGCAGGGGTTGGCCGGGGAAGCGCGGGCCGTGTTGCAAAGGCTGGGCGTGGGGGCGGAGGAAATCGACCGAATGATCCGGGAGATTGAGGAGTCGATCGAGGCTGAGCGGCGCGGTCTTCAGGAGCCGCTGTTCCAGCGCCGCTATCGCAAGCCGATCTTGCTGGCCGTGGCCATTGCGGCGTTCAACCAGCTTTCGGGCATCAACGCGCTCATGTATTACGCGCCTGCGATTTTCAAGATGGCCGGCGCGGGGGCCGATTCGGCCTTGCTTCAAACGGTGGCGGTGGGCGGCACGAACCTGGTGGTGACCTTGCTGGCGATGGCGGTGATCGACCGGTTCGGCCGGCGGAAGTTGATGCTGGCGGGGAGCATCGGCTACATCGTCAGCCTCAGCGCCACGGCTTGGGCCTTTTACACTTACGGCAATCATTTCGACAAGGCCGGCAGCATGGTGGTGCTGGCAAGCCTTCTTGTTTTCATCGCCTCCCACGCGTTCGGGCAGGGGGCGGTGATCTGGGTTTTCATCAGCGAGATTTTCCCCAACACCGTGCGCGCCCGAGGCCAGGCGCTGGGTTCCTTTACGCATTGGTTCATGTGCGCCCTGATTTCATGGACTTTCCCGGTGATCGCCGATGTCTCCGGAGGCCACGCCTTCGCCTTTTACGCCGCGATGATGGTCCTTCAATTGTTGTGGGTGATCTACGTGATGCCCGAAACCAAAGGCGTGCCGCTTGAGGAGGTGCAGAAAACCCTCGGCATTGATTGAGGGGAGGGCGGCCCGAGGCGGGCGGCTGTTGAGGAATGGCTGCGACGCGGCAATTGGGCTTATGGAGCGCGACCGCTCTGGTCGTGGCCAGCATGATCGGCTCGGGCGTGTTCACCACCAGCGGATTTCTTCTGCGCGATCTTGGCGATCCCAAGCTGACGCTGGCGGGGTGGTTGTGCGGAGGAATTCTGGCCGCCTTGGGGGCGCTCTGCTACGGCGCGCTTGCCGAGCGGATTCCCGAATCGGGCGGCGAGTACCGTTTCTTGTCGGACACGCTTCATCCCGCAGCCGGCTATGTGGCGGGGCTGATTTCGCTGTTAGTGGGTTTTTCCGCGCCCTTGGCCGCGGTGGCTTACGGCTTTGGCTCTTACGCAAACCTCTGGTTGGGCGGGATAAGCCCGCAGGCGAGCGGCTCGCTTCTCATCCTGGCTTTCGCCGTCTTGCATGCCCTGGATGTAAAAACCGGCGCGGGCGCGCAGAACCTGGTTGTGGCGGTCAAGCTGCTTCTGATCGGCGGCTTTATTATTTACGGGTTGAGCCGGATTGACTGGGGCGCGGCGCCGTCCGTGAAGGGGGAGTTTTCGCTGCCTGTGTTCGCCGTTTCGCTGGTGTGGATTTCCTTCTCCTATTCGGGCTGGAACGCGGCGGTGTACGTGGGCGGGGAGGTGAAGAATCCGCAGCGGAACCTTCCGCTTGCGCTGCTGCTGGGAGCGGGGGCGGTGACGGTCCTCTACTTGGGGCTCAACGCGGTGTTTGTTTTCAGCGCCCCGCCGGAGGCGCTGGCGGGCAAAGTGGAAGTGGCCCGGATTGCTGCGGAGGCGTTGGGCGGAAAGCCGCTTGCCCATTTTGTGACGGCGTTGATTGTCCTGGCCCTGGCCACGTCGGCCTCGTCCCTTT
>JAGHDA010000130.1 GCA_021160185.1 Verrucomicrobiota bacterium | reverse complement strand
TCCTTGCGGCGCGCCTCAAAAAGCGCGGCGCATTTGCGCGCGTCTTCCATCGTTTCCACCGCGCCGAACTTGGTCTCGGTTGTGGAAAGGACGACCGGTTGAACGCCGGCTTTTTCCAGGGTCTCCAGCGCCGTTTTGCGTCCGGTTTCACAAAGATGGTCGGGGAAAAAGCCTCGATTGCCGACGATGACTCCGAGCGTTGTCATAATGTCGTTCTTGTTCTGGGGCCGGGGCGCGCGCCGCGGCCTGGTTCCTTAACAGAGCTAAGATATAACCTCGGGCGTCGCCTTCCCGTCAAGGGAAAGTTCGGCGGGGGTCAGCCGGCCGGGCGCGCCGCGCGGCTCAGCTCCGGCCAGAGAGCCGCGCCCAGCTCCATGCCCGCCCGGAGGTTTGTCAGGTCGAACTTCTCATTGGGGGCGTGGGCGTTGTCGTCCGGCAAGGCAAGGCCCAGCAGCAGCACCGGAGCGCGGAGCTGTTTGTGGAATTCGTTTACCACGGGGATTGAGCCGCCTTCCCGAAGCAAGACCGGTTCGGCGCGGAAGGCTTGCTTGAGGGCGCGGAGGGCGGCCTGGCAGAAGGGCGAATCCGGGTCCACGTAGTAAGGAGCCGCGCCGTGGCCGACGGCGAGGCGGAGCCTTACCGACTTGGGCGCTTCTTTCCTGAGGAAGCGGCTTGCCAGGGCGAGGATTTTCTTGGGCTCCTGGTCGGGCACAAGCCGCATGGTCACTTTCGCGGAAGCCGAGGCGGGGATGATGGTTTTCGTGCCGGGGCCTTGGTAGCCGCTTGTGAGCCCGTTGATCTCAAAGGTGGGCCGGGCGGTGCGCCGCTCCCATGCGGTGAAGCCGGGCTCGCCGAAAAGGGCGGGCGCGCCGGTGAGCCGCTTGTAGGCTTCGGCGTCGAAGGGCAGCCGCCGCATTTGCCTGCGCTCGGCGGGGCTCAGGTCGCGCACGTCATCGTAGAAGCCCGGGATGGCGATGCGGCCGTCCTCGGCGCGGGCCTTGGCCAACAGACGGCAGAGGGCCATGGCGGGGTTTTCCACCGAGCCGCCGAATATGCCCGAGTGCAAATCGCGCGAGGGGCCGCTTACGAAAAGCTCCAGCGCGGCCACGCCGCGAAGGGCGTAGGTGAGAGCCGGAAGCCCCTTGGCCGGCATGCCGGTGTCAGAGACCACCACCGCGTCGCATCGCAGCCGTCGGCGGTTGCGGCGAAGGAACTTCACGAGGTTCTCACTGCCGATTTCTTCTTCTCCTTCGATTACGAAGGCGATGTCGCACGGCAGCGGAGTTCCTGTTTTCAAGTGGGCTTCGACGCCTTTGAGATGGGCGAAGTGTTGTCCCTTATTGTCGCTCGCGCCCCGGGCCCACACCGCGCCGCGGCGGATCGCCGGTTCGAACGGATCGGTTTTCCACAGCTCGATCGGCTCGGCGGGCTGCACGTCGTAGTGGCCGTAGACCAAGAACCGGGGCCGGCGTTTTCGGGACTCGCCGGCGGCTTTCGGGGTGTGGGCCAGGACAATCGGGTTGCCGTCTGTCTCGCAGAGTTCGGTTTCCAAGCCGATTTTCCGGCAGTGGGCGGCGAGCCACTCGGCGCACCGCCGCGCGTCCGTGCGCCTTTCGGGCTGGGTGGACACGCTGGGAATTCGGAGGTAGTCGAAGAACTCCTCGAGAATTTCTTTCCGGCGTCGCGAGAGGTATTGCTTCGGATTTTCTGTCATGGCTTGAGGAGGATAGCGCCATCGTTGGGGCGGTCGCCACTTCGAAACGCCGAAACCGGGATCGGCTTGCGCCTATTGGCGGAGATTGGGCAGCTTGGGCAAGTTGGGAAGACTGCGCTGGGACGGCGGCGCGTTGGTGGTTGCCGCAGACGCGCCCGCCAGGAGACCTGCCAACGCGGTCTGGTTGATCTGGGTTTTCCAAGCGGCAAGCGTCCCTTTCACTTGGACGAAGTTGGGAAGATTGGCAAAGCCGGGCAGAGGGCCTTGGGGCAAGCCCTGGATCTTCATGCGGCGGAGGAGGTTGACGGAAAGGGCAAAGTCCACCGGAAGATTGATTTGGCATTCTGCAGGATCCGCCGCGAGGCGGACGGTCCCCTTCGGTTGAGCTATGAAGAGTCGACTGGCGACCAAGGCGTCCTTGATCTGGAGGACGCCGTTGCCGGCTTGAAAAACGGCAGTGGCATATTCCGGCAGAGAGCTGATCAACTCGGGCGCGCGCAGAGCGGCGGCTGTAGGAACCAGGACATCCTTGGCCCACTTCGGAAGCACACGCAGGGCCAGGTTGGTGACGGTCAGTTGGCCTTGGCCTTCGAGGTTCTGTGGGAAAGCGGCGTTGGGAGCGGTTTTCATATCCAGGGAACCGAAGAGGTCGCCCACGTATTCTCCCGGCTCGGCTGCGAGGAAACTGGCGGCCAGTGGCGCCAACGGCAGCCCTTCCGCCTCCGCGTGGAGTTGGAGGGTCTCCGCCGGACGCGACGGGTTAAAGGCTGTCTCCAGCGAGACGGGCGCGTCATTGAGCTTGAATGTGCAGGGGGCAAGGCGAGCTCGACCGTTTTCGATTCTCAACGTGGCGTTCCAGTTTTCGGCGACCAACTGCCGCAGGTAAAGGCGGCCGATCTTGATCTGCGCCGTGAAGGGCTCGATTAGGAGCGGCCCGGTTGGCGCAGGTTGTTCGGGAAGGGGCCGAGAGGCGCCTGAAGGACTGGAAAGCGCCATAGCCAGCTCGTAGAGCGGGGTCAAGTTTAAGGACTTGGCTTGGAGGTCGAGCGTGGACGGCCCGTGGTTCGTGACCGAGAAATCCAGCAATCCGTCGATGTAAAGGCGGTTTTCGGCCATCGCCGAGGTGGGGAGGATGACCACGTTGGTTTGGAGCCGGAGTTTATAAGGCTCGAAGGAGAGATGAAGCTCGGCTCCCAAATCCAGAGAGGTTTCCTGCGTCGAAGGGGTTTTGGAAGCCACGCGGAGGTTCTTCAAGCTGATTCCGCCGTCGATCTGGAGGTTCATGTTGGTTCGGTAGAGGATCGCGCCGTCCCCTTCGATCGTGGCGGAGAGAAGGCTTCCTTCCGGCAGATAGGGCGCGAGGAAGGGCTGGAGGCTTTTTTCGTCCACCCCGGTGATGTGGTAGCGGAAGGAGCCGGTGTTGTTTTCCCGGTTCAGTTGGCCGCTGATGTCGAGGCCGCCCGCCGAGCCGCCGGTGGTGTGCGAGGAAAAGTAGATGCGGCGGAGGTTAAGGTAATCCGAGCGCAATTCGGCCGAGACGCCGCCTTCGAGTCGATGCCCCTTGAAGGAGAAATCGGCGAGCTTTCCGGTAAAGTCGTTCAAGGCAAGGGAGACATCGACGCTTCGCTCCAACGGGGTATAGCTGAACAGGGCGTCCCCGTGGAGGGTTCCTCTTTGAGCCTGGAGTTGGGGCGCAGGCGCGAGAGCGAGGAGGTTGGTGAGAGGCGCGTCGAAATCCACCTGGATTTGGCCTCCTTGTTCCTGGAGCAGGTCGTAGCTGGCTGAGCCGCGGGCTTCAAGGAGCCTGCGGCCGGCTTCCTCCACTTCCGCAACCAGCCCGTCCAGGGTCAGGAGGCGGAAGTCCTCAACGGAGGCGGCGGTGCGCAGGCGGACCAGGGCGTTTTCCACCCGGTTGGTTCCCAACCGGAGAGAAAGATTTTCCACCCGACCGGTGAGGCCTGCGGCGAAGCGCACGCCGAACATCTGGTTGGTTATGTTGATGTCCATCCACACCTTGCCCCGGAGAGATTCCTTGTAAGGGTCGGGAAACAAGCTTCGCCATTGCTCCAGATCCAATCCGGTCAGGCGGGCGGAGAAAATGGCGTCTTCCTGGACAGCTTCGCCTCGCATCGCGCCGAGCATTTCGCTTTGCCGGCGTTGGAAGTTCCAGATGAGGTTCATCGTGCGGTCCAGCGAGCCGGCGAGGAGCGGCCGGCCGTTTTGCTTGGCTTCGATTCGCAGTTCGCGGATGCGGGCTTGCTCCATGTCCAAGTCCGCGTCTCCCCCCACACTCACGTTCAGGTCCAACGGCGGGATGGCCAGGTCGCCGCGGCGGAGGGAAAAGCTTTTTGCGGCGATCCCGGCCGCAACCGCGATGGGGCTTCCTCCGGCTCCCAGATTGATCGTGCCGTTGCCCTGGATTTGCGTTTGGCCGAAATCCAGGCCGAAGGGCGCGCCGAGCAGGTTGAGGCAATTCCGGTCGATTCCTTGAATCACGTATTCCAGTTGGCCGGGCGTGTTTTTTGAGGGCAAAACGCCCGAGAGGCGAAAGCTTCCGAGCGCCGTCCCGTTTTTGGCGAAGGCCAGCGAAGCTTCCTTGATTCGTTTGGGCGTCATGTCGCACTGAAGCGTCGATTGCAGCGCCCTCAGTTCGGCGAACGTCCCTTCCCCTTCCGGGACGTTGATGTCGAGCCGGCCGGCGGCGAGTCGGGGCAGGAGGTCGGAGCCCAAGTCCAGTTTCCAATCGGCGGAAACTTTCAGCCCCAGCCGGTTGGTTTGAGCCGCCCGGCAGTCAACGGCGGCTTGCAAGCGGAGCTTGGCGGTTCTGTTCTGGCCTAGTTCGGAGAGATCGACGCTCAAGCCGCTGATCCGCGTGGCGGATTTGCCGGTTGCGATAAATTCGAAGCGGCCGTCTCTTACGGAAAGCGAAGCGATATGGATGCTTGGCAGCGCGCCGCCGCCTCGAAGGGCTGTTTCCTCTTCGCTTTTGGCGAGGAAGGCGTCAAGGGTGGTGGAGCCGTCCTCGTTTTGGACCACGCGCAAGCTGGGGCTTTGGAGCGCGACTTTGCCCAGATCGATATCGCCGCGGATCAACGCGAGGAGATTGTAGTCGACGGCGGCCGAGGCCGCTTTGAAGAAAGGCTTGCCGTCCGCTGTGCGCACGTCCAGCCCTGTAACCGAGAGACTGCCCCACGGCCGGAAACGGATCCGCTCCGCTTGGATCCGGACGTTGTTTCGGGCCGCGATGCGCGGGAGAATGAATTTTTTCAGAAACGCCTGGTTGGTCAGAACCAGGATCGCGGCCAGGAGGAGAAGGACTAAAGCCGCCGGGATGCCAAGAAGCCATAGCCGTTTCCGCGATCGTTGTTGGCGCCGGGAGTCTGAATGCGAGCTCATGAGAAGGGAAAGATGCGAAGGCCAAGCCTTTCGAGCCGATCGGTTAACTCGGCTCTGTTTTGAAGCGGGCGAATTCTTGTTCCAAATCCATCGCCATAGACTGCTTGTTTGAAGCTGCCATGTTGCCCCTGCCGCGTCAACTTTCCACCCAGGCCCGGCTCGCTTTTGCTTGGCGGCCGCGCCCCCGGGCCGTTATTGTGCCTTGGTTCTTGAAGACGATGGGCTTGCAGATTTTCAACACCCGCACGCGACGCGTGGAGCCGTTCAAGCCGTTGGACCCATCAGGCCGACGGGTCGGAATGTACTGCTGCGGTCCTACGGTCTATGACTACGGACACATCGGCAACTTCCGGACGTTTGTCTTCGCCGACCTGGTGCGGCGCTACCTGGAGTTCCGCGGCTATGAGGTCCGCCACGTGATGAACATCACCGATGTGGAGGACAAGATCATCCGGGGTGTCAGGGAAACCGGCCTCTCGCTGCAAGAGTACACCTCCCGGTATGAAAAAGCCTTTTGGGAAGACGCGGCCGCCCTGCATTTGCTTACCCCCCATTGCCGGCCCCGGGCTGCCGAGCATATCGGCGAAATCATCAAGCTGGTCCAGCGACTGATGGAAAGGGGCTTCGCCTACAAAGCCCCCGACGGCTCGGTCTATTTCAGCATCGAGCGCTACTGCCGGGCCGGCCATCGGTACGGACAGCTCCTGAACCTTGATCTGGATCAGCTCCGGCCCGGCGCCCGAGTCAGCAGCGACGAATACGCCAAGGACGCGGCGGCGGACTTCGCTCTGTGGAAGGCCCGGTCGCCCGAGGACGGAGAGGTGTATTGGGAAAGCCCTTGGGGCGAAGGGCGGCCGGGCTGGCACATCGAGTGCAGCGCCATGAGCATGAAATACCTCGGCCCCAGCTTCGACCTCCACCTGGGCGGCGAGGACCTGATCTTTCCTCATCACGAAGACGAGATTGCCCAGAGCGAAGGGGCCGAGCTGCAGCCTTCGGGCCGGCCTTTCGTGAACTATTGGCTTCATGGGGCCCATTTGCTCGTGGAAGGGCGCAAGATGAGCAAGTCCCTCGGCAACTTCTTCACCCTCCGCGATCTGCTGGCCCAAGGCTTCGCCGGGCGCGAAATCCGTTTCCTGCTCCTGAGCGCGCACTACCGCGATCCGCTCAATTTCACCCTGCAAGGCCTCCGCGCCGCGCGCGGCGCGCTGGAGCGGCTGGACGATTGCCTCCAAAGCCTGCGCGAGATCGCCGGGGACGCCGAAGCGGAGCCCCAGCCGGAGCCGTTGGATCGTTTCACCGCGGCGATGGATGAGAACCTCAACGTTTCCGCCGGATGGGCCGCGGTCTTTGACTGGGTGCGGGAACAAAACCGCGCCATCCGCGAAGGCCGGCTGACTCCGAATCAGGCCGCGGCGGCTCTGGCCGCGTGGCGGCGGTTAGACTCGGTGTGGGGGCTCGGCGAGCCTGAAGAGAAGGTTCCCGAAGAGATTCTTGCCCTGGCGCGCGAACGGCAAGAGGCGCGCAAGGCGCGCGATTTCCAACGCGCCGACGCCATCCGCGAGGAATTGCTCCGGCGCGGCTGGCGGGTGGAAGACACCCCCAAGGGCCCGCGCGTCAAACGGAACTGATTCCGAAG
>JAGHDA010000093.1 GCA_021160185.1 Verrucomicrobiota bacterium | reverse complement strand
TGAAGGCGCCATGTACGTGGGCTCGGAGGGCGCCATGCTTTTCTCGAAGATCCTCGACGACCGACGCGCGCAACGGTTCGCAAAAGTTCCGCGCACGCTCCCGCGACGCCCCGGCACGTGGAAGGAATGGTTCGAGGCCTGCCGCGGCGGCGAAAAAGCCGGTTGCCACTTCGAATGGGCGGGCCCCCTGACCGAAACCGTTCTCCTGGGCAACATCGCAATCCGGCGCGGGCGGCGGCTGGAATGGAACGCGGAAAAAGCCGCGTTCGTCAACGACGAGGAAGCAAATCGACTGGTCAACCCTCCCTACCAGAACGGCTGGTCGCTCGAAAAAATCTAAACTGACCGGTCCCTGTGGTCGCCGACGCAAGGGACGGACCCGGTTTGAGGCTGGCCGCCGGGCGCAAGGGGGGCAAAACTTGGCTCGTTCAGCTTCGTCCGGAAAGCCGGGCGGCTCAGGAGAGAAGAAACGACAAACCAGGAACCGGAGAGGAAACTCAAAGATGATCTCAAGACGAAAAGCATTGCGTCGGATGGCGGGCGCCGCGCTGGCGGGAAGCGCAGCCGCCGCAGGCGGCGTGGAGGCCCTGGCGGCCGCCCTCGAGCGGCTTGCGCCCGTGCCTTTGAAGGGCCGCATCCATCACTCCGTTTGCGCCTGGTGCTACGGCGGGATCCCGCTGGAAACCCTGTGCCAGGCCGCCAAGCGGATCGGCATCGAGTCGGTCGAGCTCCTCGGTCCCAAAGAATGGCCTGTGGCAAAGAAATACGGGCTCACCTGCGCCATGTGCAGCGGGGTCGACAAGATCTCCTACGGCTGGAACCGCGTCGAGCACCACGCCAGGCTCATCGAAAGTTTCCAAAGGGTGATTCCCCAAGTCGCCCGCTACGGGTTCCCCAACGTGATCACCTTTTCCGGCAATCGCCGGGGCATGCCCGATGAACAAGGGCTGGAAAATTGCGCCAAGGGCCTCAAGCAAATTGTCGGCGTCGCCGAAAAGCACCGAGTCAACATCGTCATGGAGCTGCTCAACAGCAAAGTCAATCACCCCGATTACATGGCCGACCACACCGCATGGGGCGTGGAGCTGGTCAAGCGCGTGGGCTCGGAACGGTTCAAGCTGCTCTACGATATCTATCACATGCAGATCATGGAAGGCGACATCATCCGCACCATCTTGGACAACATCCAATACATCGCCCATTTCCACACCGGAGGCGTGCCGGGCCGGCACGAAATCGATCAGACCCAGGAGCTGTGGTATCCGGCCATCATGCGGGCTATTGCCAAGAGCGGCTTCAAAGGCTTCGTGGCCCAGGAGTTCATTCCGGCCAAGAAGGACAAACTGGCCTCGTTGAGGGAAGCGGTGGCGCTTTGCGACGTGTGATCCTCCCGCCCCGCCGAAAAGCGGTCTTCTTCTGCTTGCGGGCGTCCTTCGGGACGCCCTTTTCGCCGCCCGAGAAACCTCCTGCTCAGCTCGCGCTTCCGGAACGGCCCTCAGCCGAGGCCGATTGATTCGGAAGGTGAAGCCAAACGGGCGCGCCGATCTTGAGACCGAGACGCCTGGCGGCGTTGCCCCGATGCACCGCGATCTCGATGTAACCGGTCGAGCCCGGCACGCCGATAAGCGCGCCCTCCGGCGCGTCCGCATAGCGCCGGCCGACGGGGATCAGCGGCGCGGCGTCGGAAGGAAGCCGCAGCGAGGCGTCCGATCCGACTCCGCGAAGCAGCTCATTGGGCAAATTGGTAATCAAATTTCCAAACCGATCGATGTACACGACTTCCCCTCCCCGTCCTTCGGGCCATGACTCAATACGCGGCCAGGGAAAACAAACCGGATCCGCAACGATAGGCCCAAGCGCTTCAAAATCCCCGCCCCCAGCCAAATGCGCCGCCGCCGGGGCGAACACGTCGCGCCCGTGAAACGTCCGGCTCACTTCGGACATCATCGGCCCCGGATTGGCAATTCTCCGCGCCTGGAAACTTCCCGCCTCTTCCAACACATAGGAAAAAAGGCCGTTGTCCGGGCCGACCAAATAGCCCCAATCAGTCCGCACGGCGATCGGCCGCCGATCGCTTCCCACGCCGGGATCCACCACCGCCAGATGAACCGTTCCCGGCGGGAACCACCGCACAGCGTTCTTGAGAACAAACGCCGCCTGACGCACGTTGCCCGGCTCAATCAAGTGCGTCAGATCCACCAACTCGACCTGGGCGGCTCGGCTCAGCACCACCCCTTTCATCACGCCCACAAACCAGTCCTGCAGGCCGAAATCGGTCGTCACCGTCACAATCCGCATAGCCCTTTAACTTTCCGAAAAAGACGCGCTCCAAGCAACCGATCAGGCCCAAATGCGTTTTCCGCGCGCTCGTAGCCGAGGCTTTATTTCCTGGCGGCGATCACGCGCGCTACCTGGTCGATCGCTTCCAGGTGATGTTGCCGGAACGCCTCGAGCGTCGGCCGCCAAGGCGTTTGCAAAAAGCCCAACAGACGCCGGGGCCGAATGCGCCGGACACAATAATCCACGGTCAACCGGAAATTCTCCGGATGGGAATGATTGCTGGCCGTCGGGATCTGATCGTACCCATGAGCGTCCAATTCGTCGTAGGCCCGCGTCATGGAATTGTCGCTGAAATTCGTTCCATAATACCAATTGCTTTGCGCCACTTCGTGGGGCATCCGGGCGAAAAACTCCTTTGGATGACGCCACAGATAATCGGACCAAATCCAGGGACGAACGCCCGCCTTCCGCGCCTCGCCGACCAGAAAGAGAAAATCGTTCCACCACAGGTCGAACTGACGGACGGTGACATATTGATAGGTTTTCTGATGCGCGGCGGTCTCTTCGTCCATGCCCAAATGAAAGAATCGAGGCCGGTCGAAAAGCTCGCTCACTTCCGCAATCAGGTCGGCGCACACTTGATAATATCTCCCGGTGGAGACACACCGCGAATACTCTCCCATCCAGGCGTCATGCGCCGCGGAGAAATTCAACTTCGGGATAGGCTCAAGCCCCAATTCCCGGATTTTCTTCAATTCGCTTTTCAACTTCTCGACCGACCACGCATTTTTCACCGCAATCTCGGGATGGCTTTCATAGCGCACGCCGTCGCCCAAATCGATGACCACTAGGTTCAAGCGCGCGGAAGCCATGCGGGCCAGCAAATCGTTCCAAAGCTTTTCATCGAAGCGCAGGGAGGGATAGTAACGGCGCATTTCCTTACCCGGAGCAGCCCAGTCCTCCCACATGTTCATGCTCAGATGGAGCAGGTTGCCCCAGAGGAGCCGCTGCGGCTCCTTGGCCCGGGGCCTTTCCAGCGCGGCGGCAGCCAGGGACGCCATAACGGTTTTTTGAACAAAGTCCCTTCGGTTAAGAAGATTGCGGCTCATGGTTTGCGCTCGGTTCAATTTATATCGCTGCCAATCGCCGCTTATCATAGGCATCTTGGAAGCCAATGTCACACTCCCAAGGCGGCGATTCGTTTCCAAACGGCCGGCGCCTGCGCCCTGAAAGCGCCGCCGGCGAGGTTGGTTGCGACTTCGACGCGCAATTCGCGCCAGGGCGACCGAGGACCGCAACGTCCGGCCCCGGTTCCGCCGCGCCCGCGGGGGCTGGCGCGCGCCGGAACAGGACTTTCTTGGAGATCGGGGAAGCTTGGCGCAGAGCCCGCCAAGAAAGGGCGGCGGCGCGCCGGGCTAGGGAAGATCTGCGCAATCGCCCTCCCGCCTCAAAATCCCCGCTCCTCAAGCCGAAGGCGATCGGCTCGAGGGCGGGGGCGCCTTGTTTCAGGGGCTCTCGAAAAGGCCGATCAGCGGGCGTATTTGACCGAGCATCCGTAAGGCCGCGTCTTGGAAACCGGAACCGCCTTGCCGCTTAGAAGGGCTTCGAGCGCCTCCTTGAGGTAGTTTCGCGCCGTGCGGGGATCGCCGGAAGGCGCGGGCCGATCGTCCACCGCGCCCGCGTAAACCAGCGCGCCTTTCTTATCGATCACGAATACATGCGGCGTGGTGCGCATGCCGAACGCCTTGCCGATCTTGCCGTCCGAATCGTCGATCCACGCCGCGTGGGCGATCTTGAACTTTTTCATCTCGGCCTTGGCTTCCTCCGGAGCGCGATAACTGGGATGGGCCTTGTGGACGGAGTTGATAAGGAGCCACACAACGCCCTTGGCGGCAAATCGCTTTTGAAGCTCCTGCATGGCGCCGGTGGCGTAATGGTTGCGGCAGAAAGGGCAGTCGAGGTTGAACGCCTCCAGCACCACGATCTTGCCCTTCAGATCGCTCAACCGATACACCTTGCCCTCAATCGACCTCGCGGTGAAATCCGGCGCGGGTTGCCCAACTTTCGCAGCGGCCGCAAGCAGGGTTGCGCCTGCCGCCACCGCCCCGAGTCCATGGATCAACTTCCTCATGGTGTCGTTCCTTTCCTGGGTTTTGCTTTTTCTCCGACGGTGGAAATTAACCCGGAACGCTCGGGGCGCAAGCCGCCTCTCAGCGTTTTTGAGCCGCCGCCTGATCCAGCGCGTTCAACACTATCCGCTCAGTCAAGACGGTGGGCAGAACGATCGGAGGCGCGTTCGTGTCGGCAGGGAAAACGAGCGCCAACGGCACGCCGGCCCGCCCGCGCTTCCGGAGCTCCCGATCAATGGCCGGGTTCGGGTCGGTGTTGTCCGCCCGGAAGGCGACCGCGCCGATCTCCTCGAGCTTCTTCCGCACCGCGGGAGTTTCGATGGCCAATTTCTCGTTGGCCTGACAGGTGAGGCACCATCGGGCGGTGAAATCCACCAGAACCGGATGGCCTTCCCGACGCGCGGCTTCCACCGCCTCCGGCGACCACGCGCGCCATAGAATCCCGCCGGGCTTCTCGCGCCTTGGGTTCGTCTGCCGGCTTCGCCCTTGGGGAACGCGCCAATGGAGCCGGCCTTCCAGGATCCAGCCATAGTCCGCGACTAACAGGAGCAACGCCACGGCTATCGCGCCCCGGCGACGGCCGCGTTGGGCGAATTCGCCCCACACCCACGCCGCAAGGGCCAGGACCAGGAGAAACATCCCCAACCAAAGGATCCCGCCCTCTCCGAAGGAAGGAGCGGTAAAGTCAAACAGCCAGATCGCCGCCCCCATCATGGGAAAGCCCATGGCGGTGCGAAACCGATTCATCCACGGCCCCGGCTTGGGGAGAAAGCGCAGCCAGCCCGGATTCCAACTCAGGATCACATACGGAGCGGCAAGCCCCAAACCGGCCGTCAGAAACATCAACACCACCATCGCAGGCGGTTGGACAAAGGCATAACCCAACGCGGGCGCGAGAAAAGGCGCGGTGCAAGGCGTGGCCAAGGCGGTGGCCAACAGGCCGTTGAAAAACGCGCCCGCCGCGCCCTCCTTGGAAGCCAGACGGGAAGCGGCGGCGCTCGCGCGGCCGCCTAATTGAACCTCGAACACGCCGAACAGGTTCAACGCCACCAGAACCACAATCACCAGCAGCGCCAGGCGATACGACACGCTTTGCATCTGCGCCCCCCATCCGGCCACCCCGCGCGCATGCTGGATGCTCAGGATCATCCCGGCTAGGAAGGCGAAAGCCGTCAGCACGCCCAACGCGTACACCACGCCCAACTGCCGCACCCGCCTGGGGTTCTCCCGGCTTTGCTGGACAAAGCCCAGAATCTTCAACGCAATCACCGGGAGCACACACGGCATCACATTGAGAATCGCTCCACCGAGAAACGCGAAGAACAACATCAGAAGCAGCGAGCGCCGCGCAGGCGCGGGAGTTTGAGCTTCCCGTGGGTGAGAAACCGCCGCGGCAGCCGGCTCGGCCGACGGCGGCGCTCCGGCGGCCGCCCGGAAGCGGCCCGGCTCCAGGATCGCCTCCACGGCCTTGAGAATCTTTCCCTCGCCGGTCTGGATCAGGATGCCCGGGATGCGCTCGGGAAAGGCGTCGCCGAACTTCATCGCCCGCTTTTTGAACGCCCATCCTCCCTCCGGCGCTTCAAGAGGCAAGACGCCCGGACTCACCTCGTAATCGTCGGCCTCGTAGGAAAGAAAATCGTCCGGTCGGAAGCCCGGCAGCGCCCGACCCTCGACGATCAGCTCGGCGGTGTCCTTGTCGATCGCCCCGCCCCACCGGGCAAGCGATCGAAGCTTCGGATCAGGCCGGGGGACTTTCTCTAGCCAAGCGGCGATCAGCTTGGCCTCGGGGGACGGCTCGGAAACGCCGCCCACGCGGAAACTCGCGCCCGCGTCCGCCTCCCCAGGCACGCAGCTTTCCTTGCACTCCAGCCAGGAGACATGGGCCTCGATCTTCACCTCGCCCGGCTTGGCGTCCGGAGCGATCTTCAGGGGGACCAAGAGGACGACCTCGTTGTGGTATACATAGGTGGTCATCCCCGCCGCCCTGTGGATTTCCGGCGGCGGCCAGTAAATCGAGCCCGCGCTCACCCCCGCAGGAAGCTTCCACTCGATCTTGGTGGCCAGCCCGGACTCGCCGGGGTTGCGCCAGTAAGTGTGCCACTCCGG
>JAGHDA010000155.1 GCA_021160185.1 Verrucomicrobiota bacterium | reverse complement strand
GCCGCTCGCGCTTCGCCTGGAGCGCCAGGCCCGTGAGGTTCGCTTGGTCCACTCAAAGCTCGACCTGATCCAGCAGCTTGATGAAGTCTGCCCTGGCACGGGCGATGGGCGCTAGCCCGACTTTGCGGATTCGCCGAGGAAATCGGAAAAATTCGGGTGATTCAGGTGCGTAAGTCATTGGGAATCAACGAGCGCATTTCTGATTTGGGCCCAAAATGGCCTGTAGTGCCGACCTACCCTATTCCCAGCTAGCTGGAGATCGGTATAATGACCGGTCATCATGTTTTTGCGCTGCAAGGTTCGCCGGAAAGATGGCAAGGAACACCGCACCTGGAGCATCGTGGAGAACCGCCGCGTGCGCGGAGGGCGGGTGGTCCAACGCCATGTGCTCTATCTCGGGGAGATCAACAGCAGCCAGCGGGAAGCCTGGCGCAAGAGCATCGAGATCTTCGAGGAGGGGCGCGCGCGTCCCCGCACCGCCTCGCTGTTCCCCGAGCACAATGCCCCGGAGATCCGTGACGAATCGATCATTCGCCTCCGGCTCAAAGACCTCTCCCTGAAGCGGCCCCGGCAGTGGGGCGCCTGCTGGCTGAGCTGCGAACTCTATGAGCAACTCGGCCTGGACCGGTTCTGGGCGGAGCGTCTGCCGACCAACCGCAAGGGGACCCGCTGGGATCAGATCCTTCAAACCGTGGTGACTTACCGCCTGCTCGATCCGGGCAGCGAGTGGCGTCTGCACCGGGAGTGGTTTCTCCAGAGCGCGATGGCCGACCTGCTGGGCGCGGACTTTTCCCTGGCTGAGATTCACAAACTCTACGAGGTGCACGACAAACTGCTGGCGCACAAGGAAGCCCTCTTCGCCCACCTCCAGGAGCGCTGGAAGGACCTCTTTGGCGCCCGGTTCGAGGTGCTGCTCTACGACTTGACCAGCACCTACTTCGAGTCCGATCCGCCCGAGTCGGCCGCCGACAAACGGCGTTTCGGCTACAGCCGGGACAAGCGGCCCGACTGCGTCCAGGTGGTCATCGCGCTGGTGGTCACTCCGGAAGGTTTCCCGCTGGCTTACGAGGTGATGCCGGGCAACACCGCCGACAAAACCACCCTGCGGAGCTTCCTGGACAAGATGGAAGACCTCTACGGCAAGGCCGATCGGATCTGGCTCATGGACCGGGGCATTCCCAGCGAGGAAGTGCTCCAGGAGATGCGGCAGAGCGATCCCCCAATCTCGTACTTGGTGGGCACCCCCAAAGGACGGCTGACCAAGCTGGAAAAGGACCTGGCTGATCTCTCCTGGGAACAGGTGCGGGAGGGGGTGGAGGTCAAGCTTCTGCCGCGCGATGGCGAACTCTTTATCTTTGCCCAGAGTCGAGACCGGGTGGCCAAGGAACGGTCCATGCGCCAGCGCCGGTTGCGGCGCCTGCTGGCCCGGTTGGAAGCGCTCCGCCACAGAAAGCAGCTCAAGCGGGACGATCTGCTCCTCAAGATCGGCCAGGCCAAGGCCGAAGCCGGCCGGGTTTTCGGTCTGGTGGACCTCCGCCTGCCCCAAGCTCGGGAAGCGGTCACGCCGCAGACCTTCACCTTCCGGATCAACCGCCAGAAACTCCGCGCGGCCCGTCGCCGGGAAGGTCGCTACCTCCTCCGTTCCAACCTCAGCGAGGAGGCTCCGGGCAAACTCTGGGAACTCTACATTCAGTTGGTGCAGATCGAAGAGGCCTTCAAGAACCTCAAGGGCGACCTGAGCGTCCGCCCCATCTTCCATCAACTTGAGCAGCGCATCGAAGCCCACATCTTCATCGCGTTCCTGGCCTACTGTTTGCACGTGACCCTGCGGCGGCGGCTTCGCGACCTGGCCCCCGGACTCACCCCGCGGGCGGTGTTGGAAAAGTTCGCCGCGGTGCAGATGATTGACGTTCATCTGCCCACCGACGACGGTCGCGAGGTCGTGCTTTCCCGCTACACCCAGCCCGAAAAGGAGCTCCAAATGCTCATCGACGCTCTCCGGCTTCAACTTCCTGCCCAACCGCCACCCAAAATCACCGCCCATGGCCTCCTGGCCAATTAAGCTGCTGTAGTGCCGACCTTTTGAATCCTCTTGTTCTGTTCCAATGAGTTACGCAAGAGCATACCCCCCAATCCGCGAAGTCGGGCTAACGGGAGGAATAAAGGCCCGGTTGGCAGCAAGGTTCCGGGGGCGGACGACTACGGCGGTTTGTCATTCCTAGGGCTAAGGCCTGCGCCGCAGGCGATCGGCCATGATGATTCCGCCGGTTCCCGCGCCTAGGATCAGCAGGTTTTTCATCGGTTGTTCTTTTCTTCCAAAACCGGTCACTGAAGAACTCGATCATTCGCCGCGCCTGTTCATCGGCCAGGCGGCAAATGATCCGCCGCTTTTCCCGGCGGCGGGGGACGATCTTCGCAAGGCGCAGCATGCGCAGGCGCTGGGAGATATTGGGGATTTGCCCTTCGACCGTGATTTCCGCGATCTCTTGAACGCGGAAGTCGCCGCGGGCCAGGACGCAGATGATGCGGAAGCGCGCCTTGTTGGCAATGAGCTGGAAGAGACGAATAAAGCGGTTGCAGAGCGGGTTGCGCTCTTCGAGCCGCCGCTTGATTGCCGGCGCTTGTTCGCTCTCAGCCCTATTCCGCCGCCGCGCCTCGCTTGAACCGGCGCAGGTAGAACCGGCGGCCCCCGTGAACCGCCTCCCGCACAAGCCCCTCGCGCTTGAGCCGATCCAACACAGCGGGATCCGCCCCGGCCCTTTGGAGAAACGCCGCCGCCGCGTCTTCGCGCATCGGATGGACGGCCAGCACGCTCAGGAACTCGCTTTCCGCTTCCCCCGCGGGGAAGAATTCGTTGCCTTCGTAGCCGATCAACAGTTCCACGCGCTCGACGCGTTCGGCGAGGAGGTGAAACGCGCGGAGGAG
>JAGHDA010000086.1 GCA_021160185.1 Verrucomicrobiota bacterium | reverse complement strand
GTCGGTGAAGTGTTTTGCTAATTGCGGAGGCGAATTGTGCTTGTCACGCAGGGTCTGCACAGACGTTCGCCGCGCACGCGGCGCGCCTGTTCCATGCGGTTCGGAATCTGGCAGGAGCTGTGGAAAGCGTGCCTCTGCTTTTCCTGGCCGGGTGGGGCGCGGCGCTCTGGCTTTGCGCCGCTGCGACGGGATCGTTCCTCTACCGTCTCCTCCTTTCTTCCGTCTCGATGTCTGATTCCAAACCTTGAAAACCATGTCTATGCGATTGTCGTTGATTCCCCCGCTTCGTCGTTTGGCCCTCGCGGCCGCCTTGGCGATAGGTTTTCTTGCCGGTCCTCGAACCCTGGCTGAGGGTGTGGTTGTCCGCATCGGAGAACCCACGCGTGTGGGGCCCGAGGAAAAGATGGAAGTGGTGATTTCGCTGTTTGCTCCTGTGGAAGTGGAAGGCTCTGTTTCGGGCCCCTGCGTTGTGGTCGGAGATCGCGTCGGCATCGACGGCGTTGTGCAAGGGCCGGTCATCGCGTTGCTGGGAGATGTGGCGCTCGGGCCGAACGCCCGGGCGGGGGACGTGTGCGCAGTGATCGGCGGCGAGCTTACGGCCTTGCCCGGCGCGCGGATCGAGGGCGATCAGATCCTAGTGGGCGGGGCGTTGCCCCCGATCCGCGGATGGATTCGCTCCGGTCTTCTGGCGGGGCGGCCGTTGCCGCCCGGGGTCGGGTGGGCGTGGGGCGTTGCGGCCTTGTGGGCGATCGTCTACCTGGTTTTCGGGATTTTCTTCCCTCGCGCGGTGTCTGCCTGTGAGAAGGCGGTGGAAACCCGTCCTCTGCCCGCCTTTCTGGCGGGGCTGGCCGGGCTTATCCTAGGGGCGCCGCTGACGGTCGTGATCCTGCTCTCGGGGCTGGGAATTTTCACGCTGCCGTTTTTATGGCTTGGGGCCTTGGTCGCGTTGGTTGTGGGCAAAGCGGGCGTCTTCCAGTGGATGGGGCGAAGCCTGCTTCGAGGCCTTCGTCCTCGGACAGCGCCGGGTTCAATCTTGGCTCTGGCGGTGGGGCTGGCCATCGTCACCGCGCTCTACATGACGCCGCTTTTGGGACTGCTGCTTTGGGGCCTGCTTATCCCGGTCGGGTTCGGCGCGGCCTTGATCGCCTTGTTCGAGAGCTTTTCTCCGGCTGCGCAGTCGCCCGTTTCAGATGGGCGGCCGCTTCCTCCGCCGCGTGTTCCGGCCGTGCCGCCGCCTTCCCCGCCGCGGTCCGCCGCTTCGGCGAATCCGCCCGCGCCCGACCCGGAGTGGACGGCGGCTCCACGGGCGGGATTCTGGATTCGGACGCTGGCCGCCTTTCTCGATCTGCTGCTGCTTGTGTGGTTCGCGCCGGCGTTCGGCCACTGGTTCTCCATTGTGTGGCTGGGGTATCACGCGGGCATGTGGGCCTGGCGGGGAACCACCATCGGCGGCATTGTGTGCAATCTGAAGGTGGTGCGAACCGACGGGCGGCGGGTGGACGCCGCGACGGCGTTGGTGCGCGCCCTGGCCGGGATCTTTTCGGCGCTGCCGTTTTTCCTGGGCTTTTTCTGGGTCGGCTGGACGAGGGAACGGCAGAGCTGGCATGATAAGATCGCCGGGACGGTGATTGTGCGAGCGCCGCAGGGCGTCTCGCTGGTCTGAACGGCGCGGGTTACCAGGCCAGGCCGAAGCGGGCCAATTCCCGCCGCAAGCGTCCCACGTCCCAGAGTCGAACGCGGCCGCGGTCTCCGGCGGCGGCCAGATAGCGTCCGCTCGAATCGAACGCCAGCGCCGCGATCCGCATCCGGCCTGCGCGCCATTGGGCCGCGGTTTCTCCGGAACGGAGGTAGATCAGGCGGATCAGGTCCCCGGGACCCGCGAGGGCGGCGAGGCTTTCGGCGGGGCTGACGGCGAGGGCGTCGGGCGGCTCCTTGGCGAAAGTTTTCGCCCATAAAAGCCGCCCCGAGTTTACGCCCCAAACGCATGTCGTTCCGTCGTCGGCGGCTGCGAGGAGAAGCAGGCCGTCGGGGCTGAATTGGAAGTCGATCGCTTCCGCCGGGGCGGGGAGATCTTCGGGGCTTTTCGGAGCGTTTGGCTTCGCCGCCTCCCCCCGCGGCGGGAATTTGAGGAGGCGGAGTCGGGAACCGTCGGCCGCGCGCAGAAGCTCCACGCCGCCGGAGGCGAAACAAGAGGAGGCGATCCATCGTCCGTCCGGGCTGTAGGCGAGGCGTCCCTCGGCGCGGCCGGGGGCTGCTTGGGGCCAGCGGGCGGCGACGGTTTTTCGGCCCAGGTCCCAGAGTTCGTAGCTGTTGGTCCAGGCGGGCTTTGCGTCCGCGGGGGAGGAGAAGGCGAACAAGGCGTAAAGTTCGGTGGGGTGGATCGCGACGGCCCAATGCGCGCCGCGGCGGGGCACGGGCGTCACCTCCTTGCCGCCTGGCTCCCGGCGGAGGACGAGCAGCGGCCGGCCTTTGTCGACGCGCTCTCCCACAGTCCAAAAGCCTCCCCGCGCGGAGGGGGCAATGGGGTGGCCGTTCCGGAAGCGGCTCCGGAGTTCCAAGCGCGGCTCGCCGGCTTCGGTTCGGAGGCTGAGGAGGTCGCCGTCGGCGGCCAGTGTTTCGCTCCGCGCGCCGAAGAGCAGACGAGGGATTGCCGCGCCGATGTTGAGAGTGGGCGAGGGGAGCCGGACGCGCCAGAAGAGGATCTCGTCGCCGGGGCCGCGGCTGTCCCCGGCGGCGCGGCAGGCCAGCCGCGTTCCCTGCCGGTTCCAGGAAGGGAGCGTGACGTCGTTCAACCGGGCAATCAATTCCCCTTCGTCGACATCCCAGATCTCCACAGCCGGTCGGGAGGTGAAGACCGAGGCGGCCAGCGCCCGGCCGTTCCGGGCGAGCGGAGAGGTGATCGGCCGGAAAGGAGAGATGCGGTCTGCTTCGCGAGCCGCCTGCCAACGGTAGCCGCCGGAGCGGCCGCCCGCGGGATGGAACCGGCCGCGCTGGATCACATCAAAGACCAGGCCGGGAATCTTGAGACTGCCTGCGGCCGCGCCGCCCGGAACCCGGAAAAAGCGCAGGATCGTGTTGTCCGTCGGGTCCGGCAGGGCCAGGCGATCGCCTCGCTTGCTGAATCGGGCCGGATAGGGCAAGTAGGGCAGCCGCGCGCCCTGGAGAGCGCCGAGGAGCGCGCCGTCCGGCAGGCTTCGGAGCCGGGCCGCGCGCGCCCCGTCCGGCCAGGCCGCCTCTCCCAAATCCGCCGCCCAGAGGGAAATTGTTCCGTCCGGAGCCGTCGCGAGAGGCGTTTCGCCCGGAGGCGCCAGACGGCGTTCGCTGTTCGCGCCCGGATTCCAAAGGATCAGGGCGTTCCCGTCTCGGAGGATCAATGTCTCCTCTCCGGCCCAACAGATTGGGGCTCCGCCCTGTCGCCGGGCGACTTCTTTCCATGCGGCGGTGTCGTAGACGACGATCTCTTTGCCCACAGCCGCCAGGCGGGTTCCCCGAGGGCTGAACAGGGCGGAGCCTCCGGGATGGATTCGTCGCGGCGGGCTTTGCCCGCAGCGACACCCAAGGGCCGGAGCGCCGTCGGGCTGCCGCACAGCCCGCCAGGGTTCGGTCGGATGAAACGCCGGAAGCCCGCCGTCTGCGTCCCAGTCAATCCGGCCCAGTCGGGTTCCGCTTGCTGCGCCGAACGCCCACACCGCGCCGGGCACGAGCGCGTCGGCCCTTTCGATTCTCCCTCCCGCCACCGCCGCAACGCGGCCTTTGGG
>JAGHDA010000141.1 GCA_021160185.1 Verrucomicrobiota bacterium | reverse complement strand
CAACCCCCCCGGCAGCGTCCCGGTGAGAACCAGCGGATTCAAATTCGCCCGGCCGGCGTAGATAGCGGCGGTCAACCCCGCGCAACCCGAGCCGATGATCACAATATTCTCCATAACCCGAAAGGAAACCTACGGGCCGGTTCAGCCCTCCGCAAGCCCCGATCCGAGGCGCGATCGAGGAAAAGGATTGCTGAATTTGCCGCTCGCAGCGACTATGAAAGAAGAGCGATTCGGAAGAGCGATTCGCCGCGGGCCCGCCCTGGGGAGCCGGATGGAATCGGTTTGCAAGCGACGGACCGGCTGAAACGGAGAGGAGAAGCTATGGAACCCAAAAAAGGCATTCGGAAGAATGATGATTTGAAAAAGGACGACCTGATTGTCGTAGCCGGGGCGGGCGGTTTTATCGCCGGCTCGCTGGTCCGCTATTTCCACGACCAGGGCTTCACCCGCATCCGGGCGGTCGATAAAAAGCCTCTTCCTCAATGGTACCGGCGCACGCCGGGAGTGGAATCCCTCTGCCTGGACCTTTCGATCGAGAAAAACTGCCGCCGGGCGGTCGAGGGGGCGGCCGAGGTTTACCAATTGGCGGCCGACATGGGAGGCATGGGTTTCATCGAGCGGCATCGGGTGGACTGCCTCCGAAGCATCCTCATCAATGTCCATATGATCGAGTCAGCCTACCGGGCCGGCGTCCGGCGCTATTTCTTCTCCTCCTCGGCCTGCGCCTACAATGTGGACCTTCAGAAAGATCCCAACGCGCGGGCGCTGAAGGAGTCGGACGCTTACCCCGCCAATCCGGAGCGCGGCTATGGCTGGGAAAAGCTGCTCTCCGAAATCTTCTGCCAGGAGTATTACGCTGAGAGGGGGTTGAAAACCTTTATCGCGCGCTTCCACAACGTGTACGGCCCGCACGGGACGTGGGACGGCGGCCGCGAGAAAGCCCCGGCGGCGATCTGCCGCAAGGTCATCGACGCCAAGCACAGCGGGAAAAATTACATCGAGATCTGGGGCGACGGCACGCAGGCCCGAAGCTACATGTACATCGCCGACTGCCTGGAAGGCATCGACCGAATCACTCATTGCGACGAACTGACGGCCACTCCGATCAATCTGGGCTCCAGCGAACTGATCACCGTGAACGAGCTTGTGGACCTGGCCGAAGAATTCGCCGGGGTAAAGCTGGAACGCCGTTACCAGTTGGACGCCCCAAAAGGGGTGGCCGGGCGCAACAGCGATAACACCTTCATCAAGCAGGTCCTGGGTTGGGAGCCCCATACGCCGTTTCGGGAAGGCCTGCGCAAGACCTACGATTGGATCGAGCAACAATACCTGGCGCGCAAGCGCGGCGAGCGGGTGGTGGAATAGGCGCCTTGCCCCGCGCCATGCGCCCCCGGACCGCGCGCGGATCATGGAAATCACCGAGGTCATCGGAGAAATTCCCTACCGCCTGGCGTTGGCCGGAGGCTGGATAGACCAGCCGTTTGTTTCTCAACACAACCCCGAGCCGCCCGGGTCGATGGTCGTGGCCGCCGTCGAGCCCCAATTCCGCTTCATGGATCGGGCGGGAATGTCCACCAGCACTCGGGAAGCGGCCCGGCAATTGTGGGGCGATCGACTTCCGGCGCGCGATCCGGCCCTTCTCGTCCGCGAGTTGTACGAGGAGGAAAACCGAGGCAAATCCGAGCCTTCGGGCTCGCAGGACATGATCGGGCTCCTTTACCCGGGAATCTGCCGCCTGGATTACGATTGGTCGGTGGAAGGCGGGGTGTTCCCGGCCCATATCGAGTCCTGCAACGACCCGGAAGTCGCGGCATGGCTGGAGCGGACGATCCACATCCTCCCCGTGGCCCCGCGTCCGGAAGGCTACAATCCGCTCGGCGTCAAGAACCTCGATCCGGAATGGATCCGACGCCTCGGCCGAAGCGGCAAGGACTGCTACGCGGCTATCCTGAACCGGGACGCCGAAGCCCTGGGCCGCTCGTTCAACGAGTGCATGGCTTGCTGGGAAGCGATCCTTCCCCGCACCGTCCGGCATCCCGCGGTCAAGGTCGACCTGGTCGGACTGCTCCGCTGCTACCAATCCCGCTATCCGGGGGCTATGTATTCAGGGTGCGGCGGGGGCTATCTCTACGTGGTTTCGGAAGAGCCGGTCCCCGGAGCCTTCCACGCCAAGATCCGCATTTAATCCGCCTGAGCGCTATGGGCAAACGCGGCCGAGTCATCGTGTGGGGCGGGTTCGACGACTTCCAGATGCCCCACATGCGTTGGCTTCACGAGGCTTCCAGGCTGGGCTCGGTTCATGTCTTTTTCCTGACCGACCGGGCCATTGAGGCCCAAACCGGCCGGCCGCCCAAGTATCCCCAGGCCGAACGCGAGTACCTCCTGGACGCGGTCCGGTTCGTGAGCTCGACGGCCCCGGCGGACGATCCGGAGCCGGAAGCCCTCGCCGACCGCGTCAAAGCGCTGAACCCGGTCGCATGGGTCGCCGCCGAAGGACAAGAGGAAACGGCGCAACGGAAGCTCTGCGAGCGGCTTGGGGCGCGGTTCCACGCCGTCGCCCGCGCCCAGCTCGAAACCGCGCCGGAAGAGCCGCCGCCGGGCGAGCCCTCGAGCGACGCGCCCAAGGCGATCGTGACCGGCTGCTACGACTGGCTCCACTCCGGCCACGTTCGATTCTTCGAAGAGGCTTCCCGCTTCGGCGACCTCTACGTGGTCGTGGGCCACGACGCCAACATCCGCGCCCTGAAAGGGGAGGGCCACCCGCTTTTCCCCGCCAAGACGCGCCGCTACATGGTCGCCGGCATCCGTTACGTGCGGCAGGCTCTGATCTCTTCCGGCGAAGGGTGGTTGGACGCCGAACCGGAGATCCGCCGCCTAAGGCCGGACTTCTACGTGGTCAACGAGGACGGCGACCGGCCGGAAAAACGGGCTTACTGCGAGAAACACGGGATCCGCTACATCGTCCTCAAGCGAACCCCGAAGGAAGGGCTCCCTCCAAGAAGCAGCACTCGGCTCCGCGGTTACTGACGCCCGCCTTCGGCGGCGCGCCGGTCCTCAGCCCCGGGGGCGTTGACCCGAATCGCCCCTCGGGATAGCCTTGCGCCGTGCCGACGCCGCGGGTCAACGTGTTGGGGGTGGGAATCAGCGTGCTGAACCTGGAGCGGGCGCGCGCGCTTCTCGCCGAAGCCGCGGCCCGGGGCGGCAAAGGCTACGTCTGCGTCACCGGCGTCCACGGCGTCATCGAAGCGCAAGCCGACCCCGCGTTCCGCCGCATCCTCAACGGCTCTTTTCTTACCACTCCGGACGGCATGCCGATGGTGTGGTGCGGGCGGCTGGCCGGCCACAAATCCATGGACCGAGTCTATGGGCCGGACCTGATGCTCGAGATCTTCCGCCACTCCTGCAGGCACGGCTGGTCCCACTTCTTCTACGGCGGCGCGCCGGGCGTGGCTGAACGGCTCAAGCAGCGGATGGAGGAACGGTTTCCCGGCGTCCGGATCGTGGGAACCTACTGCCCGCCGTTCCGGCCGCTCAACGCGGAAGAAGAAGCCGACTTGCTCCGGCGCGTGGCGGCGGCGCGGCCGGACTTTTTCTGGGTCGGCCTCAGCACGCCCAAACAGGAGCGGTTCATGGCGGCGTATCTGGACCGGCTGGAAGCCAAGATCCTCATCGGGGTGGGCGCGGCGTTCGACTTCCACACAGGCCGCGTGCCTCAGGCGCCCCGTTGGATGCAGCGCTCGGGCCTGGAATGGTTCTACCGGCTCTGCAAGGAGCCGCGGCGGCTCTGGCGGCGGTATCTCAAAAACAATCCGCTCTTCCTGGCCCTCGGCTTCTGCCAGTTGACGGGCCTGAAAAAATTTCCGCTCGATCCGCCCGAAAACACCGGCCTTCGCCCTCCCTCCAAGAAGGCCGGCGCGCCGGCAAAACCGGAAGCTGAAAATCCATGAACGCCTGGGAAACCGGGCTATTGCGCCTTATCCAGGACGTAAAACTCCTGGGCTTCCCAAAACGGCCCCACCCGAACCGTGTCCCGCACGCGGAACCCCGCTTCGGCCGCCTCGGCGGCGAACTCCGCGGCGGTGGGGTGACGTTCGTAGGGCGGCCGCCTTCCCCGCAGCCGCTTGAGCCATCGCTGGATCGCGCCGAATCGGCGATAATTGAAAAAGGAGACCACCGCGTAGCGACGGCTCACGCGATGAAATTCCCGAAGAACCCGGGGACGTTCTCCCCGCACAAGAATATGATGCAAAAGCCGGTTGCAAAAAACGGCGTCCACGCTCCCCTCCTCGAGCGGCAGCCTGGCGGCGTCCGCCTGAAAGATGCGCGCCTTCGGGATCCGGCGGAAGCGGAGAAATACGCTCGCCGCTTCGAGCGCGGTTCGCGCCGCCGCAT